>DATEOM010000504.1:0-9382 GCA_035274105.1 Microbacterium sp. | reverse complement strand
GGGCGCGGGCGGCCTGCGCGCGGGCGAGTCCGGCGACGCGGCCGGCGGCCTCGCGCACGGCCGATTCGGGCACGCGATCATCCGCGACCGCCTGGACCACGAGGGCGTCCGAGGCACCCGAGCTCGACGGCATCTCGAGGTCGAGGCCGGCGACGAGCGCGGCCACGCGATCGTCCACCGCACCCCAGTCCGAGATGACGACGCCGTCGAAGTCCCACTCGTCGCGGAGCACGGTCTGCAGCAGCCACGGGTTCTGCGACGCGTACACGCCGTTCAGCCGGTTGTACGCCGCCATGACGACATCCGGCTGCGCCCGCGTCACCACACGCTCGAACGCCGGCAGATAGATCTCGCGCATCGCGCGCTCGTCGACGTCGGCGCTCACGCGCATCCGGTCGGTCTCCTGGTTGTTCGCCGCGAAGTGCTTCACGCAGGCGGAGACCCCGGCCGACTGGGTGCCGCGCACGAACGCCGTCGCGAGCTCGCCGGTCAGGAGGGGATCCTCGGAGAAGTACTCGAAATTGCGTCCGCCGAGCGGGGAGCGCTTGATGTTCATCCCCGGGGAGAGGAGGATGCCGGCGCCCGCGGCGCGCGCGTCGAGAGCGATGGCGCGGGCGACGCGCTCGACGAGGCCCGGATCCCACGTCGCCGACATCGCCGAAAGGGTCGGGTAGCAGGTCGCCTCGACCTTCCCGGCGAAGTTCGGCAGGTTCATCGCGAGCCCGTTCGAGCCGTCGGTCATGCGCAGCGGCGGGATCCCGTGCACCGGCAGGGACGTCGTGGTGTCCATGTCGGCGCCCGACAGCAGGCTCGCCGCCTCGTCGAGGCTCAGCGCCGCGACGTCGCGGCCGTCCTTCGCGTTCACAGCACTCCCGCTTCGATCATCTGCAGTCTCTCCTCGGGATTATGGATGTTCCAGCGGCGCGGGCGCGGCGGGTCGTCCGTCGCGGCGCGGTACGGCGCGGTGAAGCGGTGCGTGCCCGCACCGACCTCGAACGGCGGGGTGCCCGGCAGATCGATGATCGCGGTCACGGATGCCGGGATCTCGACGTCGACCGTCAGGACGGCGTCTTCGCGAGACCAGTCCACGACCACTATCCGCCCCTGGGGGGAGAGGTGCGCGGCCGACGCCCGCCCGAGGCCTCCGCCCGGACGCGGGGCGATCCGCACGCGGCTCCACCCCGGGTCGACGAGCTCCAGGCCGCCGACGACCCGGTGGAGGAAGTCCACCACGGCGCCCAGCGCGTAGTGGTTGAACGACGTCATCTCACCGGGGTTGACGCTGCCGTCGGTGAGCAGGCTGTCCCAGCGCTCCCACACCGTCGTCGCACCCATCGTCACCGGGTAGAGCCACGACGGCGACTCCTGCCGCAGGAGGAGGTGGTACGCGGTGTCGAGGTGTCCGGTCGAGGCGAGGGCGTCGCACACCAGCGGCGTCCCGACGAAACCGGTCTGGATCAGGTGGTCGCCCTCCTGCACGAGCTCCGCCAGCCGCGCGCCCGCCGCCGCCCGCTGGCCGTCGCCGTCCAGCAGGCCGAAGACGAGGGCGATCGACAGGGCGGTGACCGTGTCGCTGACCACGAGCCCGGCGGGGGAGACGTAATTCCGGCGGAAGGATGCCTCGGCCCGCTGCGCGATCTCCGACAGGCGGATGCTCGCCTCGCTGTCGCCGACGAGCGCCGCAGCCTGCGCCGTCAGACGCGCGGTGCGCGCGTGATACGCGGTCGCCACCAGGCGCGGATCCGTGCGTGAGTCGCCGGGACGATCCGGCGGAGCCGCCGGGTCGAGCCAGTCGCCGAGCTGGAACCCGGTGCTCCAGTGTCCGGTTCCCCCGGTGAGCTCGTGCACCTGCTCGACCCACGCGCGCATGCTGTCGAACTGCTGGCGGAGGATCTCGACGTCACCCGTGCTGCGGTACAGCTCCCACGGAACGATGACAGCGGCGTCGCCCCACGCGGCGGCGGGGTCGCTCGGGAACCCGCACTCCAGCCAGGGGTGGAAGTTCATCACCGAGCCGAACTCGCGCTGCTCGGCCGCGAGGTCGCGCAGCCAGTTCTGCAGCACGCCGGTGCAGTCGTAGAGGTAGGCGGCGGCGGGCGCGAACACCTGGATGTCGCCGCTCCAGCCGAGCCGCTCGTCGCGCTGCGGGCAGTCGGTCGGAAGGTCGACGAAGTTGTCGCGCATGCTCCACACGACGTTCTCATGGAAGCGGCTCAGCAGCGGGTCGTCGGTGTCGAACCACCCGGAGCGCGTCATGTCGGAGTGGATGACGAGCGCGACGACCGCATCGAGGTCGTCGAGCGTGTCGAGGCCGCGGATCTCGGCGTAGCGGAATCCGTGGATCGCGAAACGCGGCGACCAGTCGACCGCACCGGCGCGCGCGGGCAGGTAGCGGTCGACGCTCGTGGCGGAACGCAGCGGACGCGTCGAGAGCTCGCCGTCCTCGAGCACCTCGGCGTGGTGCAGCTCGACAGCCGCGCCCGGGCGGGCGCGGAACGACACGCGCAGCCGGCCGGCGATGTTCTGGCCGAAGTCCAGCAGGATGCGGCCGTCGGCGCGCCGGACGACCTTCACGGGCTTGAGCGACTCGATCACGCGCACCGGCGGGCCGGTGGGCGCCTCGAGGACGGCCCCGAACGACTCAGGCGCGAGGACGTCGGCCGGCGACCAGCCCGTGACGTCGTAACCCGGTGCGTCCCACCCGGTCAGCTCCTGCCGGGCATCGTGGGTCTCGCCCTCGTAGAGGCCTGTTGCGACGATCGGCGACGGTGCCCACGACCAGCGCAGCGGTACGACCCGCCGGCCCAGGTCGTCTTCGATCTCGACCTGGACGCGGGCCGCGACATCCGATCCGTACACGTCCCACAGTCCGCCGTTGAACCCGACACGACCGCGGTACCAGCCGTCGGCGAGCCAGACGCCGATCACGTTGGCTCCGCTCGCGGCCAGCGCCGTGCCGTCGTACGTGCGGTAGCGGATGCGGTGACGGTAGCTGCTCCAGCCGGGGGAGAGGATCTCGTCGCCCAGCGGCGCGCCGTTGAGCACGAGGTCGTACACCCCGTGCGCGGTGGCATAGACCCGCGCGGTGCGGATCGTCCCCACCGACTCGAACTCCGCGCGCAGGAGGTACGCCGGCCGCGGGCCGTCGTGCGGGGCGGCCGGCGAGGGGCTGACCCAGTCCGCCGCCCAGTCCTCCTCGTGCAGCAGGCCCGCCTCGATCTGCAGCGGGGCGCTCCACGCGCCGGGCTCGTCGTCCGCTCCGGTCCAGAGCCGGACCCGGACGTCGGCGCGCTCGCGCGAGGCGAGGGGACGCAGCGGCCACGGCCGGTAGGAGGAACCCGTCGCATCGATGCGGCCCGAGCGCGCAGCATCCCCGTTCCCGAAGTCCGCTTCGATCTCGTACGCGACATGCCCGTCGTCGCGCCAGCTGAGGCGCGGTGTGGCGGTGCCGATGCCGATCGCGACGTCGAGGTGCTCTACCCGGATGTCGCGCGCGGTCATCCCTTGACCGATCCGGCGGTGAGGCCCTTCATGACCCGCTGGTTGAGGAACAGGTAGATGACGAGCGTGCCGATCACGTTGATCGAGATGGCGGCGAAGGTCGGACCGTACTGGATCTGGCCGAACTGACCTGTGAAGTTGAGCAGGCCCACCTGGATCGTGCGCAGCTCGTCGTTCGTGGTGAAGGTCAGCGCGATGAGCAGGTCGTTCCAGATGAAGAAGAACTGCACGAGCGCCACCGTGAAGACCGCGTTGCGCACGAGCGGGAAGGCGATCGAGAAGAAGGTCCGGTAGATGCTGGCGCCGTCGAGCGTGGCCGCCTCGAACACCTCGCGCGGCACACCGCGGAAGTACGTCGCCATCATGAAGACCGTCAGCGGCAGGCCGATGGCGGTGTACGTGATGATGAGGGGCCAGAGCGTTCCCGTCAGCCCGGCGCGGAAGTACATCGTGAACAGCGGCAGCAGGATCATCTGGCCGGGGATCATGATGCCGGCGAGGAACGCGAGCAGCACCGGCCCGCGGCCCTTCCACACCATGACCTCGAGCGCGAAGCCTGCGGCGACGCCGAGCGTGATCGTGAGGAACAGCGACGGGAACACCGCCAGCACGCTGTTGCGGATGTAGGTGCCGAGGTTGCCCGTGGTCCACGCCTCGATGTAGTTCGAGAAGTTCGTCCAGTCCTCGGGCAGCGCCCAGGTCGGGTTGTTGAGGAACTCCTCCTGGGTCTTGAGCGACCCGGTGAGCATCCAGAAGAGCGGGTAGACGACCGCGATCAGCAGCAGGCCGATGACGATCCACATCGGCACGCGGCGGAGGCCGCGAAGGAACCGGTTCGGGCGCGATCCGGCGCGGGCGGCGCGTGATTCGGCGGTGCTCGGGCGTGATTCGGTGGTGATGGTCATGGCTCAGCCCTTGGTGAGATCGCGACGGTTGGACTGGAAGATGAAGATCGTGACCAGGAGGCAGAGGACCGTCAGGAGAAGGGCGATCGAGCTGCCGTAGCCGTACTCGCCGTAGGTGAACGACGTCTGGAACATGTAGAGCGTGAGCGGCGTCGTGCTGTTGCCCGGCCCGCCTCCGGTCAGGGCGAGGATCGAGTCGAAGACCTTGAGTGTTCCGTTGATGCTGAAGATGATCGACGACAGCAGCACCGGGGCCGACAGCGGGATCACGATGTGCCAGACCAGGCGGAAGCCCGATGCGCCGTCGAGGCGCGCCGACTCGAACAGGTCTTCGGGGATGTCGACGAGGCCGGCGTACAGCAGGACCGCGTAGAAGCCCATCGAGCGCCACAGGTCCATCATGATGATCACCCAGAACGAGGTGTCGGGGGAGGCGAACCAGTCGACGGAGGCCATGCCGAACACGTTCAGCACGTCGTTGACGAGACCCTGAACGGGAGCGATCTTGAACAGCTCCTGGAACAGGAGGGCGACGGCGACGGTGGGAAGGACCACCGGGAAGAACGCAAGGGTCCGGATGGTGCCGGAGGCCTTGCGCAGCCAGAAGACGTACATGAGCGCCAGCGCGTAGCCGAACGCCACCTGGAGGATCGTCAGGACGATCGCGTACTTGAGGGTGAATCCGAGCGCGTAGCCGACCTTGGGGTCGTTGAACAGCTCGATGATGTTGTCGAAGCCGACGAACGTGAATCCGATGATCGGGTTGCCCTCGAACACCGTGTAGCCGAGCGACCAGAAGATCGGCACCATCATGACGAGGGTGTAGACGAGCAGGGCCGGGCCCAGCAGGACGGTTATGGCGCGCCAGTCGCCGAGTACGCGATTCACGGGAGTAGTGCTTTCGGGTTGAAGCGGTGCCGCGACCGGGTGACGGGAGGGTCACCCGGCCGCGGCGCGGGGGGAATTACTTGAGGTCGGCCTGAACGGCTTCCATGAACTGCTCGGGCGCGAGCTCACCGGTCACCAGCAGCGAGGCGTTGGACTGGCTGGTGGTGGCGGCCTTCGCGTTGAACAGGGCCTCGAACCAGAGCACGCTCTGCTCGGTGGCGGCGATCTGCTCCTGGACCAGGTTGGTCAGCGCGGGAAGACCCTCGACCGGCTCGTTGGTGGCGAAACCGGTGATGACGCCCTGCTCCTCGAGAGAGGTCGACCCGAAGTTCTCGGCGATGCACTTCAGCCACTCGGCGGTGTCGTCGTTGTACGCGGCCTGAGAGAGCGCCAGCGGAACGCCGACGTTCGCGGCGAGCTGGTCGCTGCTGCCCGCGCCGCCCTCGACCTCGGGGAACGGGATGAAGCCGATGTTCTCTTCGCCGATCTGGTTCTGCGCCGGGTCGTTGAAGTTGGCGAGGATCCAGCTGCCCATGTAGAACATGCCGGCCTGGCCGGTCAGGAACTGGTTGACCGCCGTCATGTAGTCGATCGAGCCGACCGACGGGCCGAAGTAGCCCTTCGCGCCGAGATCGGCGACCGCGGCCGCGGCCTCCACGTACTCGGGGTCGGTGAGCTCGGCCTCGCCGTCGGCGACCTTCTGCAGGGCGTCCGGGCCGATGCTGCGGAAGAGGTAGTTGCCGACCAGGCGCGTCAGCGGCCAGCCGTCCTGGCCGTCGGCCGAGAACGGAACGATGCCGGCCTCGTTGAGCGTGGCTGCCGCGGCCACCAGCTCATCCCACGTCGTCGGCTCGGCGATGCCGAGGTCGGCGAAGATCTGCTTGTTGTACCAGATGCCCTCGATGTTGAGCTCGGTCGGCAGGACGAAGACGTCGCCGTCGTACAGCGCCTCGATGGTCGAGCGCGCGGCGGGCAGGATGTCGTCCGAAACGCCCAGGTCGTCGAGCTCCGCGCCGACGTCGACGAGCTTGTCGCCGGTGTGGAGGTCCTTGGCGACCTGCGGCGAGTTGCCGCTCGCGAACAGCGACGGAAGAGCGTTCTGGCCGGCCAGCAGCTGCAGCTGCTGGTCGTACTGCGCCTGCGGCTGCGTGGTGATCTTCAGCGGCAGTGCGTCGTTCGCGTCGGAGCAGGCGTCCTTGCTGAGGGTGGTGAGCGTGTCCTGGATGCTCGTGTTCTCGGCGAACGAGAGATAGCTGAAGTCGGTCGGGTCGGCAGCCTCGGTGCCGCCGCCGCCGGCGCAGGCAGTGGCTGCGAGGGCGGTCGCGCCGAGAGCGGCGACGAAGACGGTGAGACGGCTCACCTTGCGTGCTGTGGTCACAGTTCCTCCTTGAATGCGGCCTCGATTGAAGCGCTGCAAACCGATGTTAGGAGCCGGGGCAAGCACGAATCGCCCACATGCGACTAGGCATTCCGATAGCCACTATCAGCGTGTGCAATAGCGGGATGAGCCTGTGGCTAAAGCGCTGCAAGAGGTCGCGTAGGATCCATCTGTGCTGCCTGCCACGAGAAGACGCAACACCGGGGCGGCCGGGATCGACGACGTCGCCGGCCTCGCGGGTGTCTCACCTTCCACGGTTTCGAACGTGCTGAATCACCCGGAGCGAGTGGCGCCCGCGACCATCGACAAGGTCCGCCGGGCCATCGCGATGCTGCAGTACGTGCCGAACGGTGCGGCACGGTCGCTGGCGGCGGGCGGCAGCCGAAGTGTCGGACTCGTCCTCTCCGACCTCGGGAACTCGCTCTTCGTCGACATCGCGCGCGGCGCGGAGGAACGCGCGGCCGAGATCGGCGTCTCCGTCATCCTCGCGAACAGCGAGGGACGCCTCGACCGGGAGGAGCGCGCGCTCGAGGTCTTCGAGCAGTCGCTGGCGCTCGGGTCGCTGCTCACGCTCAACGACGCCGAGCACTTCCGCGCCATCGCGGCGCGCCCCGCGAGCCGCGCGCCGATCATCGTCCTCAACTACCACGACACCTCTGCGCTGTTCTGCAGCGCGCACATCGACAACGTCCACGGCGGCGAGCTGGCGACGCGCCACCTCCTGAACCAGGGGCGATCGCGGCTCGTCTTCGTCGGCGGCCCGGGATCGCTCCAGCCGGTCGACGACCGCCGGCAGGGGTTCGAGCGTGCCCTGGCGGCCGCCGGCGTGCGGGCGGCAGGCGAGTACTCGCCCGAGCAGGTCAATCGCGCGGACGGCTGGCTCGTCGGCCGGGCCCTCGCTCCCCGCGTCCTCGCCGGTGAGGTCGACGGCATCGTGGCCGCATCGGACCTGCTGGCGGCAGGAATCGTCCAGGCGCTCGCCGAGGTCCCCTCGATCGACCTGCCGGGCGCGGTCAGCGTCATCGGGTATGACAACAACCAGGCCGCCTGGGACGCGCCCATCCCCATCTCGACCGTGAGCCAGCCGGGGGCCGAACTCGGGGCGACGGGGCTGGCGCTGCTCGCCGAAGAGCTCAGCGGAGAGCCGCATCAGCACCGGTCGATCCGGTTGCAGCCCGCGCTCGTGGAGCGGCGCAGCACCCGGCGCGACTAGCCTGCCGCGGGGGACGCCGCACGGGCGGCTGTCGCGCGCTCCCTCACATCTCTCTGCAGGTCGCTGACCGCACCCACGAGGGTGCGCCTGTCGACGCCGGCCATGGACTGGAGCACCACGCCGTCGAGGAAGGCGAAGGCGCGGCGGGCGAGAGAAGCCGAGCCGTCATCGATGCCGAGCGATCGCACCGCTCCGTCGGCCGCCCGCTGGTAGCGCTCGTACAGCTCGCGGATCGGTGCGCGGAATGCCTCGTTCCGTCGCGCCTCGAGGATCATCTCCGACTGGAACGCGTGCACCTCCGGGAAGTCGGCGATCGAACCGACGAACTCCTCCGGGCTCACTTCACCGCGGATGACGCCGGCGAGATGGGTCGATTCGATCGCGTTGTCGACGGCCCACTCCATCGCGGCCACCAACAGCGCGTGACGAGTCCCGAAGTGGTGCGCGATCAGGCCGTTGCTGACTCCCGCGCGGTGCGCGACGGACCGGAATGTGAACCCGCGCAGCCCCGCCTCGGCGACGACTTCCACGGTTGCCGCGATGAGCATCTCGCGCCCGCCGCCGTACGTGACCTGGCGTGTCATCGGATCAGGGTACCGGCAGCTCCGCCGCGGCCGGAAACGATTTCCGTCACGTTTCGCAAGGTGAAACCGCGGTTACAGAACAACTGAGCAATTGACAAGTTTGTGCGCTGCTGAGGAGCATCGTGTTGCGTCCATCAACCGGCCGACACCCGAATCCGCCCGAAAGACGAAAGTGATGCTTGACCAAGAACTCAGCACTTGCTTAGACTTCTGTGCACTTGCTCAGTCGGAGCTTCGCGGTCGACACCGATGTCGACCTCCCAGGCTTCGGCGCGATGCCCCGACGTGCACCCGTAGGTCCAAAGGAGGACCATGACGCTTCCGTTCACTGCGACAGCCGACGGCGAACGCCCCAGCGCCGCACCCGTCGCCCTGGTCTCCGGCGGAGGTACCGGAATCGGTGCCGCCATCGCGCGCTCCTTGCGCGACGCCGGCTGGAACGTGGGGATCTTCGGCCGCAGAGCCGACCGGCTCGCGGAGGTGAGCGCGGCCACCGGTGCGGTCCCGTTCACGGCCGACGTGACCGACGTGGATGCCCCGGCTCAGCTGGTGGCGTCGATGGAGGACAGGTTCGGCCGGATCGACGCGCTGGTGCTCAACGCCGCGGTCTCGCGTCCCGGCCGATTCGCGGATCTCTCCGATGAGGACTGGCGCGTGATGACCGAGACGAACCTCATCAGCGCCGCCCGTCTCACCCGCGCATGCATGCCCGCGCTGGTCGAAGCCCGCGGATCCGTCGTCGGCGTGGCGTCACTCGCCGCCCTGCGGGCGAGCTCGTTCATGAGCGGATACGCCGCCTCCAAGGCCGGGCTCGGCCTGATGCTGCAGTCGGTGGCGGTCGAATACGGCAAGCGGGGCGTCCGGGCGAATCTGATCTGCCCGGGCCTCGTGCGCACCGACATGTCCGAAGAGT
>DATEOM010000503.1:0-2268 GCA_035274105.1 Microbacterium sp. | reverse complement strand
GTACATCCGCTCGGCGAACGACGCGTCGGTCGAGACGGTGAAGTTGCCGTACACACCTGAGCCCTTCGCCTCGATCGCGTCCCATTCGGCCACCACCTGCGCCCGCGTCGCGTCGTCGAGCATGCCCGGCACGTCGAACGCACCGGCCATGGCGAACCACGTCGCGTCGCGAGCCGGGAAGGCGGAGTCATCCTGCGGGACATCGCCGTACGCGCCGCCGAGCGAGCGCAGGAAGGCGACCGACGCCGGATGCGTCTCGCGGAACGAGACGAGTCGCTCGATCGCATCGTCGTCGAGCACCGACAGCAGCGTGTTGCCGCCGACGAACCCGGGCATCGGCTGCTCGGGGTCGAACTCAGGGGCTTCGAGCAGCACGTCAGGGTAGTCCAGCACGCCGAACTCGCGTTCGGTGACGCCCGGCGCGTCCGCGAGCGGCGCCAGCGCGCGTCGCGCGGCCCCCTCATCGGTGCCGATCCAGACCGCCGTGATCGAGGCCCCCGCCGGCGCGCTCGGGTCCATCGCGGGCACGTCCATGTACGTGACGGTGAGGTCGCGCGGGGCATCGGCCATCAGGTCGCGAAGCGTGCGGAGGATCGGCCGGGCGTCGCCCTCGATCCCGTACACGGCGTGTACGACGCCGTCGAGCGGGTGCGCCTCGAAGTCGAACCGGGTGACGACGCCGAAGTTGCCCCCACCGCCACGGAGGGCCCACAGCAGCTCGGGGTGGGAGGCATCCGTCGCCTCCAACACGTCGCCGCGCGCCGTGACGAGCTGCGCGCCCACGAGCTGGTCGGCCGCGAGGCCCCAAGCCCGCACCATCCAGCCGATGCCGCCGCCGAGGGTGAGCCCGCCGACGCCGACCGAGGCGGTATCGCCCGAGCTGATGCCGAGCCCCCGCTCGGCGAGCGCGTGGGCGACCGAGCCCCACTGCGCTCCCCCGCCGATGCGAACGCGGGTGCCCTCGACCTCGATGTCGTCGAGGGCCGAGATGTCGAGGGTGAGGCCGCCGGGCACCCCGCCCCACGCACTGTGCCCGCCGCAGCGGATCATGATGTCGAGCCGCTCGGCCGAGGCGTAACGGAGGGCGCCGCGCACGTCGTCGACGGTCGCGGCGCGGATGACGGCGGCGGGCGAGCCGATGCCGGAGTGGAAGCGGCGGGCGGATTCCCAGTCGGAATCGCCCGGACGGATGACGGTGCCGACGGAGCCGGCGCTGAGGTCGTCGTTGCTCATGACGGCCAGGCTAGGGGCATGCGCCGACATCGACCAGAGTCACCCGTATCGGCGACTCGGCTCACCGCCCGGACGTGTCGCCGGGCGGGCGTAGGCTCCCCAGGGTGACGAGCATCCTCTACATCGGCGGTACCGGAACCATCAGCGCGGCGTGCGTGCGCCGCTCCGTCGCCCTCGGGCACGACGTCGCGGTCCTGAACCGCGGCAGCGCCCGGCGACCGCTCCCGCCGGAGGTCGAGCTCATCGAGGCCGACATCCGCGACCCCGCGGCCGTCCGTGCCGCCATCGGCGAGCGCCGGTTCGACGTCGTCGCCGAGTTCCTGGCGTTCTCGCCCGAGCACATCGCCATCGACCTCGATCTGTTCGAGGGTCGCACGGGCCAGTACGTGTTCATCAGCTCGGCATCCGCCTACGAGAAGCCTCCGCGCCGGCTGCCGGTGACCGAGTCCACGCCGCTGCGCAACCCGTTCTGGCAGTACTCGCGCGACAAGATCGCGTGCGAAGACGTGCTGATCGGCGCCTACCGCGAACGAGGGCTCCCGGTGACGATCATCCGCCCGTCGCACACGTACGACGAACGGATGCTGCCCACCTTGGGCAAGTGGACCGACATCGCCCGCATGCGCCAGGGTCGCCCGGTCATCGTGCACGGCGACGGCACGAGCCTCTGGACGATCACGCACGCGGACGACTTCGCGGTCGCCTTCACCGGCCTGCTCGGCAACCCCGCCACGATCGGCGAGGCCTTCACGATCACCGGCACGCACGCGCCGACCTGGAACCAGATCTACGGCTGGCTGGCCGACGCCGCGGGAGTGGCCTCGCCCGACCTGGTGCATGTCGCGTCCGAGACGATCGCCGCCTTCGAGCCCGAGCTCGGGCCGACGCTCGTCGGTGACAAGGCCCACTCCGTCGTGTTCGACGTGTCGAAGGTGACGCAGCTCGTGCCCGAGTTCCGTACCACGGTGACGTTCGACGAGGGCGCGCGCCGCATCCTCGCCTACTTCGACGCGCACCCCGAGGCCCAGGAGGTCG
>DATEOM010000502.1:0-2342 GCA_035274105.1 Microbacterium sp. | reverse complement strand
CGCGGCGGTCGAGCGCGGTGCGAGCCTCGTGGTCGGGCCGTTCTCCGGCGTCGCCGATGCGAGCGCGGGCATCCTCATCGGGCGGTCGCCGGTGCTGCTGCGCGACCTGCTCGGCGTGAGCGGCGAGGAGTGGGTCGGTCTGCCCGACGCACCCACCCCCGTCACGGTCGAGGAGGCCTGGACGACCGCGCCCGCGGCGGTCGAGGCATCCGTTCTCGGCGAACGGCTCCGCGCTGACGCGGCCGACGTGCTCGCCCGCTTCGGCGCCGGTCACCTCGAAGGCGCACCCGCGGTCACCCGCCACCGCGTCGGCGGCGGCACGGCGTGGTACCTCGGCGCGGTCGTCTCGGACGACGCGCTCGCCGCGGTGCTCGATGACGCCCTCGACGCCGCGGATGTCGCCGGCGTCCTGCCCGACCGCGTGCTGCCCGACGACGTCGAGGCCGTCCAGCGCGGCGAGGCCCTCTTCCTTCTCAACCACGGCGATCAGGCCCGCGGCGTCACGCTGCCCGGGCCCCGCCGCGATCTCCTGTCGGACGCGGACGTCGAGGGGCGGCTGACGCTCGCCCCCGGCGCCGCCATGGTGCTCATCGAAAGGCACGCAGAGTGAAGTTCACCGATGGCTACTGGCTCACCAGGCCCGGCCTCGCCCCGCTGTACGCGGTCGAGGTCGACGACATCCGCGTCGACGAGGCGGCGGGCACGATGACCGTGTTCGCGCCGACCGCCGCGATCCGCGACCGCGGCGACACGCTCAACCGCGCGATGCTCACCGTGACGTTCTCGGCGCCCGCGCCCGGCGTCGTCAAGGTGCGTGTCGAGCGTCACGCGGGTGCGGTGCACCGCGGCCCCGACTTCGAGGTCTTCGGCGCCGAGGGATTCCGGCCCGCGATCGACGTCGATGAGAACGAAGGCGTGCTCGATGCCGGCGCGCTCAAGGTGCGGGTCGCACGCGCGGCGGGGCAGTGGCGCGTCGACTTCATCGAAGCCGATGGCCGCGTGCTCACGAGCTCGCTGCCGCGATCGATCGGCCATTACACCGACACGACGGGCAAGAACGGCACCGCCGCCACCGCGGGCACGGCCGGCACCGCCGGCACCGCCGCCGGGGGCACGAAGCCGACGTGGGTGCACCAGCAGCTCAGCATCGAGCCGGGCGAGCGGGTCTACGGGCTGGGCGAGCGCTTCGGCGCGTTCGTCAAGAACGGGCAGACCGTCGACACGTGGAACGCCGACGGCGGCACGTCCAGCGAGCAGGCGTACAAGAACGTGCCGTTCTACCTCACGTCGCGCGGGTACGGCGTGTTCGTCGACCACCCCGAGAACGTCTCGTTCGAGGTCGGCAGCGAGGTCAACTCCCGCGTGCAGTTCTCGGTCGGCGGCGAGTCGCTCGACTACTACGTCATCGCCGGCCCCGAGCCGAAGGATGTGCTCCGCCGCTACACCGCGCTGACCGGCCGCCCCGCGCGCGTGCCCGCGTGGTCGTTCGGGCTGTGGCTCACGACGTCCTTCACCGCCAGTTACGACGAAGACACCGTCAGCGCGTTCGTGGACGGCATGGCCGAGCGCGACATCCCGCTGTCGGTGTTCCACTACGACTGCTTCTGGATGCGCGAGTACCAGTGGAGCGATTTCGAGTGGGACTCGCGCGCGTTCCACGATCCTGTGGGTCAGATCGCGCGGATGCACGAGCGCGACGTGCACGTGTCGCTGTGGATCAACCCGTACATCGCGCAGCGCACGGCGCTGTTCCGCGAGGCGGCCGACAACGGCTACCTGCTCACGCGCACCGACGGCAGCGTCTGGCAGTGGGACATGTGGCAGGCCGGCATGGGGCTCGTGGATTTCACGAACCCGGATGCCGCGGACTGGTACGTCGCGAAGCTGCAGGGCCTGCTCGATCAGGGCGTCGACGCGTTCAAGACCGACTTCGGCGAGCGGATCCCGGTCGAGGGCGTGGTGTGGCACGACGGGTCCGACCCGCACCGCATGCACAACTACTACGCGAAGCTCTACAACGAGGTCGTGTTCCGCGCGCTCGAGCGGCACCACGGTGTCGGCGACGCGGTCGTCTTCGCCCGTTCGGCGACCGCCGGCTCGCAGCAGTTCCCCGTGCACTGGGGCGGCGACAACGACTCGACGTTCCTGTCGATGGCCGAATCTCTCCGCGGCGGCCTGTCGCTCGCGATGTCGGGCTTCGGCTACTGGAGTCACGACATCGGCGGGTTCGAGGGCACGCCCGACCCGGGCCTCTTCAAGCGCTGGCTCGCCTTCGGCCTGCTGTCGTCGCACTCGCGGCTGCACGGCTCGTCGTCGGTGCGCGTGCCGTGGGCGTTCGACGA
>DATEOM010000501.1:0-2047 GCA_035274105.1 Microbacterium sp. | reverse complement strand
AGGGCGGTGCGACGCCGGTCGGCGGCGGAGGGGCGGCGCGAGATGCGGACGCCGCTGAAGGCCGCGGCCCGCTGCAGCGCGCGAACGCGCTCGTCGTGCGTGCGCCAGGCCAGCCACAGCAGGCAGGCCACGAGAGCAGTGACGCCGACCGCCGTCTCGACGGGGGCGTAGAGGAACACCGGGCCGAGATCGAGCGGGGAGCTCACGGTGGTGCGGCCGAAGAAGAGCCCGAAGGTCACCATGCCGAGCGCCACCGGCACGGCGGTGTAGGCGACGCGATCCTCCCGCCAGGCGAGGAGGAGCACCGTGCACGTGCCGACGAGGAAGACGACCAGCGCGGGCACGAGCAGGTTGCGATACGAGCCGACCGGCAGTTCGACGGTGACGAGGTCCTTCCAGCCCAGCACCAGCCCGCTCGCGAGCTCGCCGAGGCCTCGCACCAGGTCGTCGGGCGCGCCGAGGCGCGAGGGCACCGCGAGCGGCACGCCGAGGACGAGGATCACGAGGGCCGATACCCCGGCGACCACCCATCCGCTCCAGCGCCGCCACCACGCCAGAGCGGCGATCCCGCCGCCGACGAGGGTGGCGACGACGACCAGGAGGGCGAAGGTGCCCGAGCGGTAGATGGGCCAGGCGGCGACGGCAGCGACGAGCGCGATCACCGCGGCGAACCCCGCACCGACCCAGACGCGGGCCACGGCCCGCGGCGCGCGCAGGCTCGGGGTGTCGGCTGCGCCCCGGGGCGCAGCATCCATCCGGTCCATCACCGGGATCGGCCCGCTCACGATGCCGCTCCGCGCAGCAGCAGGCCCGACAGGTCTTCGGGGATTCCGACGGTGAGCACGGTCATGCCCGACAGCGGCTGGATGCGCGGGTGCGCGCGCTCGTCGCAGATGACCCCGACCACGGCGGTGTCGGACGGGAAGGCGAGGGCCGCCTGCTGCAGCCTCGTGAGCGGCACGCGGGAGCCGACCACGACGAACGCGATCGACAGCCGCTCGCCCGACTCGGCCGCGAGCCGGCAGACCTCGCCGACCGGCATGGTGCTCTCGAGGAGGTCGACGCCGCTGAAGCCGTCGAGCATGGGGCGCGGCGCCGCGGCGGGGATGTGGCGGATCGCGCGCAGCCGGCCTCGCACGACGCGCGGGATCTCGGATCCGGTCACGATCTGCACGTCGCGGGCGTCGTGGACCGCGCGGAGCCCCAGCGACGCCGCGCACGACACGGCCAGCTCGAACTCGTCGGCGTCGGCGTACTCGGCTTCGGCGACCGCGAGCACGACGGCCATGCGCGAGCGCCGGGACTCCTCGTACTGGCGCACCATGAGCCGCCCGGTCTTGGCCGTCGATCGCCAGTGGATCTGCCGCCGCGAATCGCCCGGCGCGTACTCGCGGATCGCGTGGAACGACATGTCGGCGTCGACGAGCCGCCGCGTCGGCGCGCCCTCGAGATCGCGGATGAGCCCCGCGCTCGTCGACGGCAGCGTGACCGTGCGCGGGTGGACGTAGAGGTCGTGCACGTCGTGGAACGAGTGCTCGCGGCGCAGCATGCCGATCGGATCGCTGCGCACCGTGGTCGCGGGGCCGACCGTCACGATGCCGCGCTTGAGGCCAGGGATGTCGAGCGGCTGCTCGACCGCGTGGCCCGGACGCAGCATCGGCACGCCGAACTCGACGAGGCCCGCACCGACCGGAATGTCGATGCGGCCCGGCAGCGCCGTGCGGTGGCCGTCGTTGCGCACGTCGATGCGGCCGGTGACGCCCTCGCCCGCGACGATCCGCTCGTGCGTCAGCGACAGGTCGACGTCGTACGCGCGGGCACCGAAGAGGAACGGCACGGCGGCGAGGAGCAGGACGACGGATGCTGCGCCCGCGACCATGAACTCCACCCAGCCGAACACGATCCCGAGCACGAGTCCCCCGGTCGCCGCGACGGCCACGAGGGCCCCTGCCGGCCGGATCGTCTGTGCGGCCCACTCGGCCGCGGTGGTGATCCCCGAGCCCGCCGCCCGCCACACGCGCGTCCACCACACGGCGGCGCGCACGAA
>DATEOM010000500.1:0-2686 GCA_035274105.1 Microbacterium sp. | reverse complement strand
GCCGGCGGTTCACGAAATCTCAGAAGTCCTCGTCGAGGGCGTACTGGCGCTGCCACGACTCGGGGCGCGCGATCCCGAGGCCGTACAGGTAGCGGATCAGCTGGCCGTGGTGCTGCGTCTCGTGTTCGAGGAGGGCGAGTGCGTAGGTGAGGGATGCCTCGTCCTCGGCGCCGAGCCCCGCGATCCAGTCGTCGACGTCCGACGAGGTCTGTGCGAACGCCGCACGCAGGGCCGCGGCATCCGTCGTCTCGTCCCCGGTGACGGGACTCGTGAAGCCCTGCCACCCGCCCGCGCGCGCCGCGCGCGGGTAGCTCTCGCGTGCCCCGAGGACGCACCAGAGCTGGTGCCCCACCGTGTCGGACGGGAGGTCGGCGAGGTGCGAGCCCAGCTGTTCCGGCGAGACCGCGTCGACGAGGTCGAGGTACAGGCTGTTGGCGCCGGCGAAGCGGCGGCGCAGGAGTCCGTTCACGCGTCCACGCTAGAGGTCGAGGCGCATCAGCACGCGTGGGAACCCCGACAGGACGGACTCCGTGTCGGCGGCCTTCACGAAGCCCGCCGACTCGAACAGACGCCGCGTGCCGACATACGCCATCGTCAGGTCGACCTTCGCGCCGCCGTTGTCGACGGGGTAGCCCTCGAGCACCGGGGCGCCCTGATCGCGCGCGAACTCGACGGCGCCGTCGATGAGCTCGTGCATGACGCCCTTCTTGCGATGACCCGGCCGCACACGGAAGCACCAGAGCGACCAGGCATCCTGCTCGTCGACGTGCGGGATCTTGCGGAACGTCGCGAAGTGCGTGCGCGTGCGCGGCGCCACCGCCGCCCACCCCACGACCTCGTCGCCGTCGTAGGCGAGGACGCCGATCGGTCCCTCCTCGTCGATGAGCCGCCGCACCCGCTCACCCCGCTCGGCGCCCTTGAGCGCGAGGTTCTCCTTCGAAGGGATGCGGTAGCTCAAGCAGAAGCACACGTTCGACGCCGGGTTCTTCGGACCCACCATCGTCGCGACGTCTTCGTAGACCGTCGCCGGTCTCACCTCGATCGGCATGCGAACACTCTGCCCGCAACATCCGACATCGTCCAGGCGGCTGCGATCGCGCGCCGGCGCGCCGCGTAGGGTGTGGGCATGCCCACACCGGACTTCATCCTCGAACTGCGCGACATGGTCGGCACCCATCCGCTGCCGCTCGTCGGCGTGACGGCGGTGGTCGTCCACGACGGCCGCGTGCTGCTCGGGCGCCGCAGCGACAACGGCCACCTCACGCCGATCACGGGGATCGTCGACCCGGGCGAGGAGCCCGCCGACGCCGCGGTGCGCGAGACCCTCGAAGAGGCGGGCGTCGTGTGCCGCGTCGACCGCCTCGCCTGGGTGCACCAGATCCCGCGCGTGAGGTACGAGAACGGCGACCAGAGCGACTACCTCGACCTCACGTTCCGCTGCACGTGGGTGTCGGGCGAGCCCTACCCCGCCGACGGTGAGATGACCGAGGTCGGCTGGTTCGACCTCGCCGCACTTCCCGCCGACGTCGGCGCCGACATGCGTCGGCGCATCGAGTCGGCGCTCAGCGACGACGCCTCCGCGCGGTTCGAAGGCGGCCGCTGACACAGAATCGGAGAGTTTCTCCGACGCGCCGGGCAGCAGCATCCGTTCCCCGCGTGTCGCATCGGAATCTCCGATTCTGTGCTCGACAGCCTCCGGAGTCAGTCGCCTCGCAGCACGCTCAGCGCGTGGGCCAGGTCGGCCGGGTAATCCGACGTGAACGTCACCCAGTCCCCCGTCGCCGGGTGCGCGAACGACAGCTCATGCGCGTGCAGCCATTGCCGGGTGAGTCCCAGCCGCGCCGACATCGTCGGGTCCGCGCCGTAGAGCGGATCGCCGACGCACGGGTGCCGGTGCGCGGCCATGTGCACGCGGATCTGGTGGGTGCGACCGGTCTCGAGGTGGATCTCGAGCAGCGACGCACCGGGGAACGCCTCGAGCGTCTCGTAGTGCGTGACCGAGTCCTTGCCCTCAGGGGTCACCGCGAACTTCCACGAGTGGGACGGATGCCGCCCGATCGGCGCGTCGATGGTGCCTGCCAGAGGGTCGGGGTGGCCCTGCACGACGGCGTGGTAGATCTTCTCGACCTCGCGCTCCTTGAAGGCGCGCTTGAGCGCGACATACGCGCTCTCGGTCTTGGCGACGACCATGAGGCCGCTCGTGCCGACGTCGAGTCGATGCACGACGCCCTGGCGCTCGGCGGCGCCGGTCGTCGCGATGCGGTAGCCGCCCGCGGCGAGGGCACCGAGCACGGTCGGCCCCTCCCACCCGAGCGACGGGTGCGCCGCGACACCCGACGGCTTGTCGACCACCACGATGTCGTCGTCGTCGTAGACGATGCCGAGGTCGGGGACCTCCACGGGCACGACCCGGGGCTCCTCCTTGGGCGCCCACGACACGTCCAGCCACGCGCCGCCGCGCAGCTTGTCGGACTTCGCGAGCGTGCGCCCGTCCATCGTCACGCCGCCGGCCTCGGCGACCTCGGCCGCGAAGGTGCGGGAGAAGCCGAGCATCTTGGCGAGGGCCGCGTCGACGCGGGCGCCGTCGAGGCCGTCGGGAACGGGGAGGCTGCGCGAGTCCACGTCAGAGCTGGGCGCCGGACTCGGGCCGCTTCGGATCCTGGCCCGCGTCGTGCTCGGCCTCGTA
>DATEOM010000499.1:0-5504 GCA_035274105.1 Microbacterium sp. | reverse complement strand
TCTCGCAGCGCACCACCTCGGCGTGCCACCGCAACGCGGGTGGGAAGCCGCCCCGCCGCGCGCTGCGCGAGCAGCGCCTCGACGTGGGCGGTCCAGTCGTCGGCTTCCGGGGCGTGGAAGTAATTCTCGTCGAGCCACTCGGGATCCGGGTGGCGGAACCGGCGCGCGACGACGTCCTCCTCGCTCGCGAGCAGATCGGCGTCGGCGAGCGTCTCGTTGATGAGCCGCGGCGAGACGCCGAAGGTGTCGAGCGCGATGACGGGGATGCCGCGGGCGATCGCCTCGATCGCTGCCGTCGAGCTGACGGTGACGAGGCCCTCCGCCGTGTCGAGCGCGGCGCCCATCGACTCGGTGGACGTCACGAGGTTCTCGGGCAGCGGCCCGAGTGACGCGAGCAGCTCGGGGTAGCCGTCGAGCTCGACGTGCGTCTGGTGCTCGCCCGACGCGGCCCGGAGCTTCACGACGACGCGCCGCGACGGGTCCGCCTCCGCGGCCTTGACGAGCATGCGCGCGACGCGCAGCCGGTCCTCGCGGTCGGCCGGGACCTTCGCCTGTGTCGCGAACACGAGGTCGGTGCCGTCGGCGTCCGGGCGGGCGCCTCCCCCGGCGGCGACCGCACCTCGGGCGAACGGCAGCGTCGCGAGGGCGTACCGGTGCGCATAGCCGGTGCGGACCGACAGCGCGCCGAACTCGCGGATCTCGCGGCGCGAATGCAGCACGAACAGATCGGACTGCAGCCGGTACACGACGGCTTTGCGGGTCGCGGGGATCGAGATGCCCGGAAGCCCCGTCACCACCACCGGCCGCGGCTCGAGCGCGGCGAGATCGCGCGCGAGCACACGCACCAGCGGACCGCGGGCGCCGATCACGACGGCGTCCGCACGCAGTTCCGCGAGCCGGGCCGTCAGATCGGCGTACGCGATCCGCTCCACGCGATCCCGCCCCAGTCCGCTCCCGCTCAGGGCGGCGGCGAGCTGGGCGTCGCTGACCACGAGCGGCGTGTCGAGCACCAGGAGCGAGGCATCCCAACGCTCTCCGACGCCGCCGAGCAGCGCCGCCGCCCACTTCACGTAGGAGTCGGTGTCGGCGATCGCGACGACCCGCGGTCGCGCGTCTTCGGTCGCGCGGGGACTCACGCGGGAACGCGACGCAGCTTCGCCATGGGCGCGAGCTCGCCGGGGTACACGCGCTTCACACCGTCGCCGAGGGCCGCCTCGATGACGCGGATGTCGCGCACCAGGTGCTGCAGACCCGCGGGCTCGAGCGACGCGGCGTGGTCGGAACCCCACATGGTGCGGTCGAGCGTGATGTGCCGCTCCACCGCGACGGCGCCGAGGGCGACCGCCGCGAGCGAGATCTGCAGGCCGCGCTCGTGGCCCGAGTAGCCGACCGGCACACCCGGGAAGCGGTCGCGCAGCGCCGGGATCATGCGGAGGTTGGCCTCCTCCGGCTCCATCGGGTACGTCGACGTCGCGTGCATCAGCACGAGACGGTCGGTGCCGAGGACGTCGATCGCCGCGTCGATCTGGTCGATCGTCGACATGCCGGTCGAGAGGATCACCGGCTTGCCCGTGTCGCGGAGCGCCTCGAGCAGCTCGACGTCGGTGAGCGAGGCCGATGCCACCTTGTGGGCGACGACGCCGAGGTCCTCGAGGAAGGCCACGCTGGGCACGTCCCACGGCGACGCGAACCACTCGAGGCCGCGGAGCAGCGCGTGGTCCGAGATCTCGATGTACTGCTCTCGGCTGAACTCGACGCGCCGACGGTAGTCGAGGTACGTCATGCGACCCCACGGGGTGTCGCGGGGCATATCGCGCATGTGCTCCGGCGTCGCGATCTCGGGGGTGCGCTTCTGGAACTTGACCGCGTCCGCCCCGGCGTCGGCCGCCACGTCGATGAGCCGCTTCGCGATGTCGACGTCGCCGTTGTGGTTCAGTCCGATCTCGGCGATGACGTACGCGGGGCGTCCGCCCCCGACGACGCGGGATCCGATGGTGACGGTCATGAGGCCTCCTGTGGTGCTGTGGGGTGATCGGATGCGGTGGCTCGCACCGCCGTGACGGCGGGCCGAAGGGCGTCGGCCACCGCCGCGGCCGACCTGCCGGTGAGCACGCGCTCGGCGAGGTCGCGCACGGCGCCGGCCCCGCCGGGGCGGACGAGCACGACGCGCGCGGTGGAGAGGACGAGGGGGTGGGCGTCGGGCACCGCGACGGGCCAGCCGACCTGCTCGAGGCAGCCGAGGTCGTTCACGTCGTTGCCGAGGTAGGCGATGCGCGAGAGCGGGATGCCCTGCTCCCCCGCCCACTCGCGCAGCACCGCCGCCTTGTCGGACGCGGCCTGCCGCACGTCGACGCCGAGCTTGCGCGCGCGGGCCGAGACGACGGGGTTCGCCTCGGTCGAGAGGATGAGGAACGGGATGCCGGCGGCTCGCAGCATCCCGACTCCCATGCCGTCCGATCGGCTCACGGTGACGGATTCGACGCCGTTCTGGTCGACGTGCACGGTGTCGTCGGTGTGGACGCCGTCGAAGTCCGTCACGACCGCGTCGACGGGGATCGCACCCGCGGAGGCGCCGAACGCGTCGCGGTCGACGAGCGGCGCGAGCGTGCGCGCGAGCTCCAGCTCGTCGAGCGTGTCGATCTCGATCGCGGTGCGCGGGGCGACTTCGGCGATGCCGACGCTGCCGAAGAAGCGGTGGTTGGCCGCGCGGAAGCCCGCCGCCCGCATGACGTAGAAGCCGCCGGTCTCGAGGTAGTGCGGTTCGCGGTCCTGCCGGCGCGGGCGCACGTCGATCTCGTGGTTGACGGGCTCGGCGGCGCTGCCGACGCCCTTCTCCCACAGGAACCCGTAGGTCTCGACCGCCGAGAAGACACTGTCGCGCCGGCGGGATCGCACGAGCTGGACGGCCGCGGTCAGCGCGTCGACGTCGATGAACGGCGAGGTCGCCTGCAGGAACGCGAGCACGCCCACGTCGACTCTGCGCCCCTCGAGCGTCTCGAGGGCGTGCACGAGCGCGCTCTCGCTGCTCGCGAGGTCGCCGGACAAGTCGCCGGGCCGCTCGACGATCTCCGCACCCCATTCGGCGGCGACGGCGGCGATGTCGACGTCATCGGTGGTCACGACGACGCGATCGATCGCCGGGCAGCGTCGCGCCGCCTCCACCGCGCGCGCGATCAGCGGGACCCCGCCGACGCGCTGAAGGTTCTTGCGCGGGACGCCTTTCGAGCCGCCGCGCGCGGGGATGATGGCGACGACCTCGCTCATGCCGCCGCCGTCCGGGCCGAGCGCCGCACGCGGCCGGTGTGCACGGTCGCCCCCGTGCCCGCGAGCACCAGCGGGAGCGTGGTCGTGGTGCTCGACGGCAGCGTGTGCACGTCGAGCGGACCCCGGGCGCCGGCGAGCACGAGCTCGACGGGCAGTCCGGTCTCGTGGATCCGCAGCTCCGGCGCCGTCGAGACGGCGTCCAGCTGCTCGGCCGTCTCGCGACGGTGCGGGAGGTACACCGCTCCGCCGGCCGCGGCATCCCGCACCCACCGGACGTAGTCGAGCAGCAGCATCCGTCCGTCGACCGGCAGCGCGCTGCCGAGCACGACCCGGCGGCCGAGTTCGGGGGCGGGGGGCGCGCTCTGGCGCGTCCACGAGAAGTCGTGGCGCCGGAGGCCGAATCCGTGGTCCGCGAGGGCGTCGAGGCGGTCGGTGCCGAGGTCGAACGCGGTGAACATCCCGGCGCGCCGCGCGAGCGCGCGGCGATGGACCAGCTCCGCGGCGAACGGAGCGACGGCGGTGGTGAAACCGCGCTCGTCGATGTTCGGGCGCGCGTAGGGACGGCGACCGAGAAGCGTGTCGGCGTACGCGATCGCGTGGGCGCCGTCATCGAGGAAGGTGATGCGGTGCGGGCGGAGCACCGAGGCGGCGAGCCGGAACTGGCCCGAGAATCCGTCGCCGACGAGCCAGTGGCCGTGGCGGGCGAGCAGGTTCCACGGGATGCCGAGGTAGGGCTCGAGCTCGCCGAACCGCGCGCCGCGCGACAGCAGCTCGTCGGCAGTGGCCGAGATCTGCGGCGTCAGCCGGCCGGCGACGGGGACCGTCGTGCGGTGGGCGGCCGCCCACTCCGCAGCGCCGACGAGCTGCAGGGGCGACTCGACCCACGCCAGCACATCCTCGCGACCCATGGCGCGCCTCCTCCCGGCTGGGCCTCACGATCGGGCGCAGCACTGTCTCCCCACGGTGTGCGCCGGACGTGAACGCGATGGGTGCCGCCGTGAGTCCGGGGCCGGTCCGGCAGGTGAACGGCGGGTTGCGAGGTGCGGGATGCCGCAACCGCAGCGCCCGCCCGGCGAGCCGCGTCGTTCATACGGCCCAGGCGCCCGTCGGCGGCGCGTGCCAGGATGAACGCGTGACCGACCGCCTGATGCTGCTCGACTCCGCGTCCCTGTACTTCCGCGCGTTCTACGGGGTGCCCGACACCGTGCGCGCCCCGGACGGAACGCCCGTCAACGCGGTCCGCGGGTTCCTCGACATCATCACGCGGCTCGTCACGACCTACCGCCCGACGCATCTCGTGGCGTGCTGGGACGACGACTGGCGACCGCAGTGGCGCGTCGACCTGATCCCGACGTACAAGACGCATCGCGTCGCCGAGGTCGTCGCCGGCGGCCCCGATGTCGAGGTGGTTCCCGACCCGCTCGAGGTGCAGGTGCCCGTGATCCGCGAGGTGCTCGACACCCTCGGCATCCGCATCGTCGGCGCCGCAGCCCACGAGGCCGACGACGTCATCGGCACCCTCGCCACCACGGCGACCATGCCGGTCGACATCGTCACCGGCGACCGCGACCTCTTCCAGCTCGTCGACGACGAGCGCGACGTCCGCGTCATCTACACGGCGCGCGGCATGAGCAATCTCGAGGTGCTCACCGACGCGTCCGTGGTCGCGAAGTACGGCGTGCTCCCGTCGCAGTACGCCGACTTCGCGACCCTCCGCGGCGACTCGTCCGACGGCCTTCCCGGCGTGGCCGGCATCGGCGAGAAGACCGCCGCGGGGCTTCTCGCGACCCACGGCGACCTCCTCGGGATCGTCGCCGCCGCCGAGCTCGGCGAGGGCATGGCCGCGGGCGTGCGCTCCAAGGTGCTCGCCGGGCTCCCCTACCTCGCCGTCGCACCGCAGGTCGTGGCGGTCGTCCGCGACCTCCCCCTCGACGTGCCGGAACCGCGTCTTCGTCCTCTCACCGAGGGGGCGAAGACGGATGCTGCGTCCCTCGCCGATCGGTGGGCACTGGGTGCGTCGATGAACCGCATCGTCGACGCCCTCGACACTCTCTGATCGCGGAGGGGCTCAGGCGCTGCGGTCGCGTCCGGTCCACGCACGCAGCTTCTCGAGGGGCCACGTGGTGACGATGCGCTCGGCCGGCACGCCGATGCGCTCGGCGCGCTCGGCGCCGTAGTCGAGCAGCGAGAGCTGGCCCGGCGCATGCGCGTCCGAGTCGATGGAGAAGAGGCATCCGATC
>DATEOM010000498.1:0-3850 GCA_035274105.1 Microbacterium sp. | reverse complement strand
CGGGCGCCGAGGGGTCGTAGCATCCAGCGCTCATGGCCGCCTGCGCAGGTCCTGCACCGGGCGTCGACCTCGAGCGGCGAATCTCGGGGCGGTGGATCGCCGTGCAGGTCGCGCCGACTCCTTCCGCCGGCCGTCCCGGGTTGCATGCCTCTGGCACGCCAACGCGCGCGTACTCGATATCGCCGTGCTCGTCAATGGCTTACAAGATCGACGCATCAGCGTGGTGCAGTGGGCAGGCAAACCTTCCGCGATCGAGGTGTTCGGTGAAGAACGGTCAGGCGCTCAAGCCAATTCCGATCCGGTCCCGCGAGAGGGATCTGGGGGAAGAGGATGACATGTGGGAGACGATTGCCCCAGAGGGCATGGCCGAGCCGCAGCGTCCGGACGTCGGGGCGCTGCTGGCGAGCGTGCGACGCGCTGATGCGCGAATCGGGAGGCGTCGGGGCGGGACATCGCTGAGCGAGACCGACCGAGCCGCGATGCGGTTCCTTCTGGAGAGCGGACGGACGGCCGAGGTCACCACGACGATGATCGTCGCCGCCCTTCAGCTGAAGGCCCCGTCGGGCACCGCGCTGGTCGACCGGCTGCTGGCTCGCGGCCTGGTGATGGTCGCCCGCAGCGCTGTTGATCGCCGCAAGAAGATCGTCCGTCTGGTCGACGACACCGTGAACGCCGATGATCTCGACCCGCTGACCACCACCCTTCGCGCCGTCGCCGACCGTCTGACAGTCAGCGATGCGCACGTCGTCGCCGGCTTCCTGCAAGAGGTCCTGGTCACGATCACACGCGCCGATCAGATGGCGTCAACGCGAATGCCCGCATGAGGGTCGCCATGCTGACACCAATGGCGTGGCGAATCCCACCGGCGAACTACGGGCCGTGGGAACGGGCGACGAGCCAGCTCACCACGGAACACGGCTACGCGCAGGACCTGTCGTGAGGGGGCTCGTGCGCGGCGGGGTGGAGGTCAGGTTGTCCGCCACCGGTGACTCCACCTTACGGATCACTCCGCGCGGGCGACGCTTCGAACCTGCAGTGCGCCGGGCCTGACGCTGATCCGTACTCGGATGGCGTGGCCGAAGCTATCGCCGTCGAGTTCGACGACGTGAGGAGCTTCGAATCGTCCTTCGAAATGTCTCCCCTGCACATAGGCCAGCGCGTGCAGGTCGGGCGCGCCTGCGAGCAGACGTCGAGTGAGCCGGGAACGGCGCGCAGCGTTCTGCAGCGTCAGACGAGTCCCGATCCGCGCCCACCCAAAGCGACCGGCCGGGCGCATGATGACGACGTCCAGGCGCCCGTCGTCGATCACCGCGGCTGGAATCAGCAACATGTTCCCAGTAAGGGTGCCGCAGTTGCCGACGATGATCGTGTGCGCATGGGTAGACCTGGTCCGCCCCCGGTCGACTCGGTACGTGAGATGGAACAGCCGGTTGGCGATGATCGACCTCGCAATAGGTGTGACGTACGCGAACCAGCCGAGACGCTGCTTCGCGATCGCGCTCGTGTCCTGGGCCATCTGCGCGTCCAGCCCCATGCCCGCCATCACCATGAAGACGTGCGTGCGCCGAACGTCTTCCTCATCTTGAAGTTCGGCGACACCGACGTCGACCGAGCGATCGAGCCCGGTGAACGCCACCGAAACACTGGCGGCGATGTCGTTGAGCGACACTCCGAGGTCGCGGGCCAGCAGATTGCCGGTGCCCGAGGGGATCAGCGCGACCGGAATCCCCGTGTCGGCCAGCACTTCAGCCACAGCACGGACAGTGCCGTCTCCGCCGGCGACGATGACGACGGTCGGCTCGCCGGCTGCAGCCTCCTCTGCGGCTGCCCGTCCGGAATCATGGCTGCTCGTCGAATACCAACGGGTTGCACCCCACGCCCAGCGACCCTCATGTTCGGCGACCGCCGCGCGAATCTGTTCCAAGGGGGCCTTCGCCGGGTTGTAGATGACGGCCGCGCGCGGTTGCGCGCTGCCTATGCTTTCCGAAGCGGTCATTGCCGACTTCGACCCGCGCCGCGCCCAGCAGCCGCGCACCCAGCATCTGTCACCAGCAACACCGATCGAATGCCCCGCTCAGCATCCCCTCCGCCTGCTCGAGTCCGCGCCGCCATGACCCGTACGATACGCCGGAATACCGATCGGCTCTCGATGCCGACGAACGCGGGCCCATCTGCCGACGCCCTTCGCCATCACGGTCGACCGTTGGTGTCGTAGACGACAATCACATGATTGCAGCGAAGTCCGCGACCGCGATTGAAAAAGCGCCGGCGACCGAATAGGTCCAGTCTCCGGCCAGCGGATCCTCAACGTCGCTGTCGACCGCGTCGACTGGGTCGTCAGGGATAAGGATGCGTTCGATGAGGACCGGCACACCGGGGCTGATCAGTACCGCCTGGGAGCTCCCTGAGATGGCCGGCGGCTCCGCCGGCTCGCACCGCCGCCGTCAACTGCTCGAGTACGTCGTCGCCAGTGTCGCGAGGCAGCACGTACGTGTGGTCACCGATGATCAAATCCGTCGCGTGCACGAGCGCGCTCTTCCTGTCGAGGTACGTCACCCGCACGCCGTATGGCATCGGGCTCGGCATGCCCGAGACGATGGAGATGGCTCTCCGCGAGTGCGGCACCATCCGCATCCTGTTTCGCGGCAGCCGTATCGGCCGTGACCAAGCTGTTCGGCCGCAAGGGCGATTTCTACCGCATCGCCGGCGACAAGGCCCGGGCGATCGACGGACCGACGTCGGGCACCATCCCGCCGTACAAGGCGCTTACGGTCGTTGTCCATCGCCTCGCCGCTTCCACAACAAGGAAAGAAGCGAAATGATCAGCGAACAGAACATCGCGACTCTTACCGGCGCCAACGTGGTCGACTCCGACGGCGACAAGGTCGGACGCGTCGGACAGATCTACGTGGACCCCGGAACCGGTCAGCCGAACTGGGCAACCGTGAGGACGGGATTCTTCGGCACATCCGAGTCGTTCGTGCCGCTCGACCGTGCGGAGCAGGTCAACTGGGACCTCCGCGTGCCCTACTCCAAGGATGTCGTCAGGGATGCGCCCCGCATCGACACCGACACAGACCTCTCCCAGTCCGAAGAAGACGACCTGTACGCCTACTATGAGCGTCTCGGGTTGGCGGGCGCGGGCGAGTACAGCGGAGCAGATCGCGATACCGCAGCAGCGGGCACCGGCCTGACGGAGGGCCACGACACCTGTGGCCCGAACACGGACACCCGGTCAGAGGAGCGCGTGCACGTCGGCACGGAACGTGTCGCGACCGGGCGCGCGCGTCTGCGGAAGTACGTCGTCACGGAGCAGCAGACGGTGAACGTCCCCGTGACCCGCGGAGAAGTGCGTCTCGAGCGTGAGCCGATCACGGAGGGCAACATCGATGACGCCCTGGACGGGCCGGACATCAGCGAAGAGGAACACGAAGTGGTCCTGACCGAGGAGCGGCCGGTCGTGGCGAAGGAGACCGTGCCGGTCGAGCGCGTCCGTCTCGGAACCGAGCGCGTGACCGACACCGAGCGAGTGGACGCAGACGTCCGTAGGGAAGAGATCCAGCTGGAAGACGGCACCACTCCTCCGGCGACAGAGAGATAGCGAGCAAGACGATCGCAGCGGCGGGGCAGCACCTTCGGTAGAGTGCCCCGCCGATGTGCTCGCCACAGCACGGATGACAGGCAGCGAGACATCCTGAGTTCCGCAAACGAGGGTTGCGTCCGCCAGAGTGGTGTATCGGTAGCTCGGTGAGCGTGTCGCTGTGAATGGCGACGGTCACCGCGTGATCCTTCGAGGAAACTCCTACATCCCACTCGAAAGGAACCACGACGATGACCGTCGTACCTAGTA
>DATEOM010000497.1:0-6157 GCA_035274105.1 Microbacterium sp. | reverse complement strand
GGTCCACGAGCGGAACAGCTTCTGATGCGGGTGCCGGCCTCGCCCGACCAGGTCCGCCACGGCGATCCCCTCGGGGGCGATCGGCTGCTGGGGAAGGAGCCCGAGGGTGCGGGCGAGTTCCTTCGTGGGGATCTGGTCGATCCGCTTCCCGTCGAGGACGACCGCGCCTTCCTGGGGCGTCAGCAGCCGCGAGATCGTCTTCAGGAGCGTCGACTTGCCGCAGGCGTTCGCACCCACGATGACGCTGATGCGCCCGGACGGGATCTCCATGTCGATGCCGTCGACGACCCTGCGTCCCCCGTAGCCGGCCACCAGGCCCTCGGTGCGGATGGCGTGCTGTGCGGTCATGACGATCCTCCGCTTCGGCTGGTACGGATGAGCAGGTAGATGAGGTACGGGGCGCCGAGGATGCCGGTGATGACGCCCACCGGGAACTTCGTATCGAAGGCGAACTGTCCGAGCAGGTCGGCGGCCAGCACCAGGCAGGCGCCGGTGAGCGCCGCCGGCAGGATGACCGACGTGCCCGGCCCGACGATGCGCGCGGCGATGGGGCCCGCCAGGAACGCGACGAAGGCGATCGGGCCTGTCGTGGCGGTGGCGAAGCACGCGAGGGCGACGGCGGCGAGGATGAGCACGATGCGTGTCCGGTCGACGCGCACGCCCAGTGCGGTCGCCGACGCGTCGCCGAGCTCGAGCGCTCCCAGGTCGCGGCCGAGCAGCAGCACGATCGGCACGAGCACGACGACCGCGATCGCCAGCGGCGGGACGTCTTCCATGCGCGATCCGTTGAGGCTGCCGGTCATCCAGCGGGTCGCGACGGCGAGGTCCCACACTGCGGCGCGCAGCAGCAGGAACGCGACGACCGCGTCGAGCATCGCGCCGACGCCGATGCCGATGAGGATGAGTCTGCCGCCGGTCGCGTCTCCGCCCCGGGCGGCGAGATAGATGACGGCCGCGGTGCCCACGCCGGCGACGAGCGCGAGGGCCATCGTCGCGGCGCCGCTCCAGTGCAGCACGACGAGGGACAGCACAGCCGCGGCGCTCGCCCCCGAGGTGATGCCGATCACGTCAGGGCTCGCGAGGGGGTTGCGGAGCATCGTCTGGAACGTGGCGCCGGCCACGCCGAACGCGATGCCGGCCAGCACGCCGGTGAGCGCGCGCGGAAGACGCAGGGTGCCGACCGTGAACGAGGCCCCCGGCACCTGCTGGCCCGCCAGCACGGCGAGCACGTCGGAGACGGGATAGATGGTGTTGCCGAGCATGAGCATGGCAGCGAACAGCGCGACGAGCAGCACGGCCATGACCCACAGCGCGATGACGCGACGGCGGCTGCGGCGGAGTCGTCCGTTGCGCACCTGATCGATGTGCGCGTCGGTGAGCGGCGGGAGGATCGCGGTCATCACATCGCCTTCAATCGGGTGCGACGCGCGATCGCGATGAGCACCGGGGCCCCGAGGAAGGCGGTGATGATGCCCGCCTCGACCTCGCCCGGTGCACCGATCACCCGGCCGATCGTGTCGGCGAGGGTGAGGAGCACCGCGCCGCCCAGGGCCGAGAGCGGCAGCAGCCAGCGCTGATCGGAGCCGACCAGGAGTCGAACCGCGTGCGGCACCATGAGCCCGACGAATCCGATGGGCCCCGCGACGGCGGTGACGGCCGCGCACAGGGTGACGCCGGCGACGGCCGCGACGATGCGGATCCGTCCGACATGGACTCCGAGGCCGACGGCCACATCGTCTCCGAGCGCGAGCGCGTTGAGCGACGTCGCGCACAGCAGTGCGATGACGGCGCCGACGACCAGCACCGGGACGACGATGCCCATCGTCTCCCAGTCGGCCCGGCCGACGTTGCCGATCTGCCAGTAGCGGAACTCGTCCATGACGGCCTGGCGGGGGAGGAGGATCGCCGCCACGAGCGACGAAAGGGCGGCCGTGGTCGCCGCACCCGCGAGGGCGAGCTTGATGGGCGTGGTGCCACCGGGGCCGACGGAGCCGACGAAGTACACGAAGAACGCGGTCACGAAAGCGCCCACGAGTGCGAGGCCGAGATAGCCGAGGGCACTGGACGCGCCGAGGAACGCGATGCCGATGACCACGGCGAGCGCCGCGCCGGTGTTGACGCCGAGGATGCCCGGATCGGCCAGGGGATTGCGGGTGATCGCCTGCATGAGCGCGCCCGAAAGGGCGAGGGCGGCTCCGGCGAGGAGTGCGAGGAAGGTGCGCGGCACGCGGCTCTGCACCGCGATCGCCCCGATGTCGGTCGGCGTCTCACCCCGCACCCACATCGCGATGCCGTCGACGATCTGGTCGACGGACACGGGGCGCGAACCGAACGACAGCGACACGACGATCGACAGCACGACCGCGGCGATCGCGACGACGAGGACTGCGACGCGGCGCCGCGCGCCCACCGATACGGTGGACGCGCGGCGCGGTGCGGTCAGGGTGTCGGTCACTGTACCTTCGCGGCAGCGGTGTTCAGGTCGCCGACGTACTGGTCGAGGACCCACGGGATCGACAGTGCGGTGGGGCTCACGGCGGCACTGTACGCGTCGCCTTCGCCGACGGCCACGACGGCGCCGTTCTTGACCGCGGGGATCGTGCTCCACAGCGGGTCGGCCTGCAGTGCGGGCAGCAGGGTCTCGTCGCCGTACGTGACGATGACGTCGACGTCAGCCAGCTGGTCGGCGTTCTCCGCGCTGAAGTCGAGGTAGAACGAGCCCTCTTCGGCGGCGTCGACGGCGACCTGGGGCAGGTCGAAGCCGAGGTCGGTGAGGAAGGCGGTGCGCGAGTCGCCGCCGGTGTACAGCGAGACCGTGGACAGGTCAGCCGGCGACATGTAGAAGAACGCGGCGGTCTTGCCGGCGAAATCGGCATCGGCCGTGGCATCCGCGATCTGCTGCTCGAGGTCGGCGACGAGCGCCTCGCCTTCGGTCTTCAGCCCGAGGCCCTCGGCGTTCAGCGTGATCTGATCGCGCCACGGCGTGAACCAGGGGATGTCGGGGTACGACACGACGGGCGCGATGGCGCTGAGGGTCTCGTAGTCCTCCTGGCTGAGGCCGGACTGCGCGGCGAGGATGATGTCGGGCGTCGTGTCGGCGATGGCCTCGAAGTCGACGCCGTCGGTGGTGTCGAACAGGGTCGGCAGGTCGGCACCGAGCTCGTCGAGCTTGTCGCTCGTCCACTCATACACGCCCGGGTCGGAGGCACCGCTCCACGCCCACACCTGCGTGTCCGTGCCGACCGGGACGACCCCGAGCGCGAGCGCGACATCCTGGTTGCCCCACGCGATCGTGGCGACGCGCTCCGGCTGCGACTCGATCACGGTCTCGCCGAGGGCGTGCTCGATCGTGACCGGGAAGCCTTCACCCGAGGCGGCCGCGGCGTCGTCGGTGGTGTCGGACGCGCTGCTCGCGCATCCGGCGAGGGCGATCGCAGCGACGGCGAGCATCGCGGTGGCGGCGGCTGGGCGGGGAAGGCGCACGGAATCCTCCGGGGAAAGTTTAGGTAAGGATGCCCTTAGGCGGGCCGGGTAAGGCCAACCTTACCCACCCGATTCCCAGATCGCGAATCGGTCGCGTCATAGTGCGCGCGAAAGCGCGGCGACCAGCAGCGTCTCGCTCGGCACCGGCGGGAAGAAGCCGTCGATCATGGCCACGGCGGACATCTCAGGTATCGACCCGGGTCCCTCCGCAGAGGTATCCGGCCGAACCGGGGGGAGGGGCGCCGCCCCGTATACTGGGAGGCTGGCCGTTCGGCCACCTCCCCATCTCCATCGACGGATCGGACTTCCGCTGTGCTCGCCGTGCACGACCTCGAGATCCGCGTGGGCGCCCGCGTGCTCATGTCGGACGTCTCCTTCCGCGTCTCCGACGGCGACAAGATCGGCCTCGTCGGCCGCAACGGCGCCGGCAAGACGACGCTGACCAAGGTGCTCGCGGGCGACCTCATCCCCGCAGACGGAAAGGTCGAGCGCTCCGGCGAGCTCGGCTACCTGCCGCAGGACCCGCGCTCAGGAGATCCCGAGATGCTGGCGCGCACGCGCATCCTCGACGCCCGCGGGCTCGGCACGCTCGCGATCGGCATGCACGAGGCATCCCTCGCGATGGGTGATGCCGACGAGACCGTCGCCGCGAAGGCGATGCGCAAGTATGCGAACCTCACCGAGCGCTTCGAGGCGCTCGGCGGCTACGCCGCCGAGGCGGAGGCGGCGTCGATCGCGCACAACCTGTCGCTGCCGGACCGCATCCTCGACCAGCCGCTCAAGACGCTGTCGGGCGGTCAGCGCCGCCGCATCGAACTCGCCCGCATCCTCTTCTCGGACGCGCAGACGATGATCCTCGACGAGCCCACCAACCACCTCGACGCCGACAGCGTGGTGTGGCTGCGCGAGTTCCTCAAGGGCTACAAGGGCGGGCTCATCGTGATCTCGCACGATGTCGAGCTCGTCGGCGAGACCGTGAACCGCGTGTTCTACCTCGACGCGAACCGCCAGGTCATCGACGTCTACAACATGAACTGGAAGAACTACCTGCGCCAGCGGGTGGCCGACGAGGAGCGCCGCAAGAAGGAGCGCGCCAACGTCGAGAAGAAGGCCACCGTGCTGCAGCAGCAGGCGGCCCGCTTCGGCGCCAAGGCCTCGAAGGCGGCCGCGGCGCACCAGATGGTGGCACGCGCCGAGAAGATGCTCGCCGGTCTCGACGAGGTGCGCCAGGAGGAGCGGGTCGCCAAGCTGCGCTTCCCGAAGCCCGCACCGTGCGGCAAGACGCCGCTCATGGCCTCCGGCCTGTCGAAGTCGTACGGCTCGCTCGAGATCTTCACCGACGTCGACCTCGCGATCGACCGCGGTTCGAAGGTTGTGATCCTCGGCCTCAACGGTGCAGGAAAGACGACGCTCTTGCGCATCCTCGCCGGCGTCGACCAGCCCGACACCGGACAGCTCGAGCCGGGGCACGGTCTCAAGATCGGCTACTACGCACAGGAGCACGAGAACCTCGACGTGTCGCGCTCGGTGCTCGAGAACATGATGTCTGCCGCGCCCGACATCACCGCGACCGAGGCGCGCAAGGTGCTGGGCTCGTTCCTGTTCACCGGCGACGACGTGCTGAAGCCCGCCGGGGTGCTCTCGGGCGGCGAGAAGACGCGCCTGTCGCTCGCGACGCTCGTCGTGTCGTCGGCGAACATGCTGCTGCTCGACGAGCCCACGAACAACCTCGATCCCGCCTCGCGGGAAGAGATCCTCGGCGCGCTCGCCCACTACGAGGGCGCGGTCGTGCTCGTCTCGCACGACGAGGGCGCCGTCGAGGCACTCAACCCCGAGCGCGTGCTCATCCTGCCTGACGGCGTGGAAGACATCTGGGGCCGCAACTACGCGGACTTGGTCACCCTCGCATAGCCCGCACGCGGGCGCACAGCGTCGGCGGTCCCCAGGGACACGCCGAAGACGGATGCTGCGGCCCGACGTGTCGCCGCAGAGCTCGGATACTGTGTCCGGTCAGCGGCCGGCGGAGTCGAGCAGGGCGTCTTCGTCCTCGGCGTCGCGGTCGCGACGGCGGCGCGGTGCCGGCGGCGCGGGGGCGGCAGCATCCGTTCCGCCCGCCTGCGACGCGGCGTCTTCCGCGTCCTCGCGGCGATGACGGCGCTCGGTGCGGATGACGTAGCCGATGAAGACGAAGCCCATCACGGCGAACAGGATCCACTGGATCGCGTAGGAGAGGTGGGGTCCGGGGTCTTCGGACGGCGGCTCGAGGGCGCTCGGCGCGGTCGCCGGCGCGGGGTCCTCCGACACCATGACACCATAGGCGCTCTGCTCGAGAGCCTCGCCCGCGGCGGGGGAGAGCGTATCGGCGACGAGACCGAGGTTGATCGTCGGGACCTGTCCCTCGGGCGCCGAGCGGCCCGACGAGGGCAGGGCCTCTCCCGGCCGCAGCCGCACGATCACCGTCGCCTCGCCCGCCGGGGGCGCGGGGATCGCGTCGGGGACGGGCTGGTCCCTGCCCGGGGGGACCCAGCCGCGATCGACGAGCAGCACGCGACCGTCGTCGAGACGGAAGGGCACGAGCACCTCGAAGGCGGAGGTCCCGCCGTGCGGGCGGTTGCGCACCAGAAGCTGCTCGTCCGTCAGGTACGTCCCGGTGAGGATCACCGGGTGCCATTCG
>DATEOM010000496.1:0-2118 GCA_035274105.1 Microbacterium sp. | reverse complement strand
TGCGATGGGCAACGCGAAGATGACGCAGCGCGAGTTCGAGCGCATGATGAAGCCCGCGCTGACCGACGCGCAGTGGAGCCGCCTGCTCGCCTTCGGCGAGCCGCAGGACGTCGCGCAGGGCGACTTCCTGTTCGAAGCCGGCGACCTCGACTACGACCTGATCCTGGTCGACACCGGCGAGGTCGAGATCGTCCGCGTCGCGTTCGGGTGGGTGGGCGAGACCCACGTGGGCACGATGGGGCCGCGCAGTTTCGTCGGCGAGCTGGGCCTCCTCAACGGGCAGGGGGCGTTCCTGTCGGCGCGGGCGACGAAAGCAGGACGGATGCTGCGCGTCAGCCGCGCGCGCCTGCGCCTGCTGATGGCCGAGGACGACGAGCTGTGCGACATCATCCTGCACGCGCTGTGGGCGCGACGCGAGATCCTCCGCACCGGCCCCGCCGCGCTGACTCTCAAGCTCGTCGGGCCACGCTCGTCGCGCGACTTCCTCTCGCTGCGCCGTTTCGCGGAGCGCGTCGACCTCGTGCATACCGCGATCGAGCTGGAGCAGGGCGACCTCTGGACGCTCGGCGAGCACGGCATCGGCCTCGACGACCTGCCGGTCGCCTTCATCCAGGGCGAGGCCATGAAGAACGCGACCCCCGGCATGGTCGCCGAGCGACTGGGCCTGAGCTACCAGGCCCGCGCCGACGAGGTGGTCGATCTGGTCGTCGTCGGCGGTGGACCGGCTGGTCTTGCCGCTGCCATCTACGGGGCATCCGAAGGGCTGAGCACGGTGCTGCTGGATGCCGTGGCCCCCGGTGGGCAGGCCGCGGCGACGTCGCGCATCGAGAACTTCCTGGGCTTCCCGTTCGGCGTCAGTGGCGGCGACCTCATCGGCCAGGCGTCGCTCCAGGCGCTCAAGTTCGGCGTGCGCGTGTACGCGCCGTGCGAGGCGGCCGACCTCCGCCCCGCGGGGAACGACCTCGACATCACCCTCACCGACGGCCGCGTCATCCGCACGCGCACCGCGATCGTGACCTCGGGGGCGGCCTACCGCACGCTCGATCTCGACCGCTGGAACGAGTTCGAAGGCGCGGGCATCTACTACGCGGCGACGCCGCTCGAGCTGCGGCAGGTCTTCGAGTCGCCGGTGGTCGTCGTCGGCGGAGCCAACTCCGCGGGGCAGGCGTCGCTGTATCTCGCCGCGAACGGATGCCCCGTGCACCTGGTGGTGCGCGGCGCCGACCTCGGCAGCCGCATGTCGTCGTACCTCGTCGACCGGCTGCTCGAAGACCCGCGGATCGACGTGCACACCGAGTCCCGCGTCACAGCCCTGGGCGGGGGGCCCGCCCTCGAGAGGGTGAGCATCGACTCCGTCGGCGACGTCTCGGCGCGCGGGCTGTTCTGCTTCATCGGAGCGGAGCCCGCGACATCCTGGCTCGCCGACCTCGATCGCGACGCCGACGGGTTCCTCCGCACCGGCACCGACGTTACGGTGCAGTCGCTCGACCGTTGGCGGGACCTCGGCCGCGAACCCCTGCCGTTCGAGACCTCCGTGCCCCGCATCTTCGCCGCGGGCGACGTGCGCCGCGGCTCGATGAAGCGCGTCGCCGCCGCGGTGGGCGAGGGCTCCAGCGCCGTGGCTTCGGTGCACCGCGCGCTCGCCGACATCCGCTGACGCCTGCGCGAGGGGTTCTCGCGGTACCTGTCACACCGGGGTCTCCCGCATGCACCCCGGCAGGAGTGGAATTGAGGATGCCGCGGGCGAGCGCTCTGCGGCACGAGGAGGAACCATGCACACCAGGCAGCTCGGTCAGGGACTCCCGGTCTCGGCCATCGGCATCGGCGCCATGGGGATGTCGATGAGCTACGGCCCCAACCCCGGCGACCGTGACGACATGATCGGCGTGCTGCGCTACGCGGTGGACCAGGGCGTCACGTTCATCGACACCGCCGAGGTGTACGGGCCCTACGTCACCGAGGAGCTCGTCGGCGAGGCGATCGCCCCGATCAGAGATCGGGTCGTGGTCGCGACGAAGTTCGGCTGGAACATCGTCGACGGCAAGATGATCGGAACCGACTCACGCCCCGAGCAGATCCGGCGGGTCGCCGACGCCTCCCTCCAGCGCCTCGGCGTCG
>DATEOM010000495.1:0-19854 GCA_035274105.1 Microbacterium sp. | reverse complement strand
TGTCATGGCATCTCCTTTTCATCGAAGCTTTCTTCGAATCTAGGTGCCACCTCCGACATCGCCCGCGAGCGCTTTCCTCAGTCCTGGGGGCGCCCCCTGGCCACCGCGATGCGGTACGGGTGCAATGACGCGAGGAACACTCCGGCCGCCACGGCCGGGTCGGCACGCATCACCTCTCGTGCGGCGGACTCGTCGTCGGCCTCGAAGATCGTGATGCCGAATGTGCCCTCGGCCTCCTGTGTGCGGCCGGCGAGGATCAGGATGCCCCGATCGCGCAGGCCCACCAAGTAATCGAAATGGGCACTCACGATGCGCTGCTCGTCGGACGTCGCGTCGATCACCATCTCGGGTCGCGACGGGACGATGCGATAGAGCCACTGCGCCATGCGGTCATCATCCCAGCCGCCGACCGCCGGCGCACCGTCCCCGCGAGGACGGACTCAGCCCGCGTCTGGAACGAGCGCCTCGAGCGCCTCGGGCCCCTGCGTCACCAGGATGTGGAACTGCGCGGCGTCGAGGATGCGGATGCCGAGTTCCTCCGCCTTCGCGAGCTTCGAACCGGCACCGGGCCCCGCCGCGACGAAGTCGGTCTTCTTCGAAACGCTCGAGGCCGCCTTGCCGCCGGCCTTGAGGATCGCCTCCTGCGCGCCCTCGCGGCTGTAGCCCTCGAGGGAGCCCGTTGCGACCACGGTCAGGCCGTCCAGCACTCCCCCGGTGATGACTGCGGCGCCGGGCCCGGGGTGTCCGGGGGTGGCGAGTCGAGCGCCTGCCGCGGCCCACCGCACGACGATGTCGCGGTGCCAGTCGACGTCGAACCACTCCCGGAGCGAGTCCGCGATGATCCCGCCGACGCCCTCGACCGCGGCGAGCTCGTCGCGCGACGCCGCGCGGATCGCCTCGACCGATCCGAACCACTGGGCGAGCGCTCGCGCCGCCACCGGCCCGACGTGGCGGATGTTGAGCGCCACCAGGAACCGCCATAGCTCCTTGCTCTTCGCGCGCTCGAGCTGATCGATCAGCGTGAGCGCCTGCGCCGAGGGCTGGGGCCCGCTCGTCCCCGCCTTCTTCTCGGCCGGCGTCGGATTGCGCCGGAACGGCGCCCGCCGCACGATCTCACCCGACTTCTCGTCGATGCGAGGCTCGCCTGTATCGGCGTCGCGCACGACGACCTCGATGGGCACGAGCTGATCGACGGTGAGCTCGAAGAGCGTCGCCTCGGTTTCGAGCGGCGGGACCTCGGGCACGGACGGCTGCGTGAGAGCGGCAGCGGTGACCTCGCCCAGCGCCTCGATGTCGAGCGCACCGCGCGAGCCGATGTGCTCGACGCGCCCGCGCACCTGCGCCGGACACGCCCGTGTGTTCGGGCAGCGCAGGTCGATGTCACCTTCCTTCGCCGGTGCGAGCGGGAAGCCGCACTCGGGGCAGTCGGCGGGCATGACGAACTCGCGCTCGGTGCCGTCGCGGAGCTCGACCACGGGACCGAGGATCTCGGGGATCACGTCGCCGGCCTTGCGGAGCACGACCGTGTCGCCGATCAGCACGCCCTTCGCGCGCACGACGTCTTGATTGTGCAGCGTCGCCTGCCGCACGACCGACCCGGCCACGCGCGCGGGCGCCATCACGGCGAACGGTGTGGCACGCCCGGTGCGCCCCACGGACACGACGATGTCGAGCAGCTTCGTGTTCACCTGCTCGGGCGGGTACTTGTACGCGATCGCCCACCGCGGCGCACGGCTGGTGGCGCCCAGCTCGTCGTGCAGCGCCAGCTCGTCGACCTTGACGACGACGCCGTCGATCTCGTGCTCGACGTCGTGGCGATGCTCACCATAGTGGGCGACGAAGTCCAGCACGCCGTCGATGTCGTCGGCCGTTCGGAAGTACGGGCTCGTCGGAAGACCCCACTCGGCGAGCAGGCCGTACGTCTCGCTCTGCGAGTCCACAGGAGGACGGCTCCACGCGCCGATGCCGTGGACGAACAGGCGGAGCGAGTCGAGCCGGGCCTGCCCCGCCTCGCGCTCGAGGCCGTCCTTCTTGTCGAGCTGCTGACGGAGGCCGCCCGAGGCCGCATTGCGCGGGTTGGCGAACGACGGGAACCGCCGCTCCGCACTCAGTCGCGCCTTGGCCTCGTCGAACGCCCGGCCGCGGGCGCGGGTCTCCTCGACCGCACGGTCACGCATGTCGGCCTGCAGCGCATTCAGCGCCTCGAAGGCCGCGACCGGGATGAACACCTCGCCGCGCACCTCGACGAGGTCGGGGTGCCCGCTGCCTTCGAGCCGCTGCGGGATACCCGCGACGCGGACGGCATTGACCGTGACGTCCTCGCCGGTGCGACCGTCGCCGCGCGTCGCCGCGGACGTCAGCACACCGCGCTCGTACCGCAGGCTGATCGCGAGCCCGTCGATCTTGAGCTCCGTGAGCCACCGCACCTTGCGTCCGGCCGCCGACTCGGCCTTGATGCACCAGTCGCGAAGCTCGTCCAGGCTGAAGACGTTGTCGAGGCTCAGCATGCGCTCGGCGTGCTCCACCGGCGCGAACATGGAGCTCTCTGCGGCGCCGACGGTCTGAGTCGGCGAGTCCTGACCCTGCAGCTCGGGGTGCAGACGCTCGAGCTCTTCGAGGCGATGCATCCAGCCGTCGTAGGTCGCGTCGTCGACGAGCTCGGCGTTGCGCCCGTAGTACGCGTCCCGGGCGTCGACGATGCGGTCCGTCAGCTCCTGCGCTTCGGTGCGCGAGGCCTCCAGACCGGCGTCGGCGGGCAGAGGAGCCGCCGCATCGAGCGGGGCGGAGGCTGGCGTACCGAGGTCATCCGTCACCGCACCAGTCTAGAAGCGGGGTCGGACACCGCCAGGGCGTGGGAGGGTCCGCAAGCCCGCGGCGCAGCATCCGTCCCGGTTCTATGCGTCGGCCGGGACGGCCGAGACGGTGCGGTCGATGGTGAACTGCCCGATCACCCGCGTGCCGTCGTAGAGCACCGCCGTCTGCCCCGGGGCGACGCCGTCGAACGGCGTCTCGGGCACGACGGTGAGCAGGCCGTCGGCGAGCGTCGCCGTTGCCGGGACCGGCTCGGCGTGTGCACGGATCTGCACGTGGCAGGCGAACTCGCCCGCGGGCTGCGGGCGACCGGCCCACGAGTAGCGCTCCCCCGCGATCTCGGCGGTGGCGAGAGCCTCCTTGGGACCGACGACGACCGTGTTCGAGATCGGCCGCACCTCGAGCACGAACCGGGGCTTGCCGTCGGGGGCAGGAACACCGAGCTGCAGCCCGCGGCGCTGCCCGACCGTGAACGCGTGGGCGCCGTCGTGCGCGCCCACCACGGCGCCGGTCCGGTCGACGATGTCGCCGCGCTCGGCGCCGACCTTCTCGGCGAGCCAGCCGCGCGTGTCGCCGTCGGGGATGAAGCAGATGTCGTGGCTGTCGGGCTTGTGCGCGACGGCGAGGCCGCGCTCCTCCGCCTCGGCGCGCACGAGCGCCTTGGACGGCGTCGCGCCGAGGGGGAAGTACGTGTGCGCGAGCTGCTCGGCGTTCAGCACTCCGAGCACGTAGGACTGGTCTTTCGCGGCATCCGACGCGCGGTGCAGCTCGAGGCCCTCCGGACCGTCCTCGAGCGTCGCGTAGTGCCCGGTGCACACCGCGTCGAAGCCGAGCTCGAGCGCCCGCTCCAGGAGTGCGGCGAATTTGATCTTCTCATTGCACCGCATGCACGGGTTCGGGGTGCGGCCGGCGCGGTACTCGGCCACGAAGTCGTCGATGACGTCGTCGCGGAACCGCTCGGAGAAGTCCCACACGTAGAACGGGATGCCGAGCCGGTCCGCGGCCCTGCGGGCGTCCATCGCGTCTTCGATGGTGCAGCAGCCGCGACTGCCGGTGCGCAGGGTTCCGCCGGCGCGCGAGAGCGCCAGATGCACGCCGACGACATCGTGCCCCGCCTCCACGGCCCGTGCGGCCGCGACGGCGGAGTCCACTCCCCCACTCATGGCCGCAAGGATCCGCATGGGTCCAGTCTACGAACCCCCACCTGACCGTGGCCCGGATGCCGCTCTCGCGCGCTCGACGACGTCAGGCAGCACCCCGAGCACGGCATCGACGTCGGAGTCGCCGGTGGTCCGCCCCAGCGTGAACCGCAGCACCTGACGCGCCTCGGCATCCGTCCGCCCCATCGCGAGCACGACGTGCGACGGTTCGGGCACGCCCGCCTGGCACGCCGAACCCGTGGAGACCTCGATGCCCGCCATGTCCAGCAGGAAGAGCAGTGTCTCCCCCGACGCCCCGGGGAACAGCATGTGGGCGTTGCCGGGCACGCGGTCGACCGGATCGCCGAGCAGTTCGGCACCGGGGATGGAGCTCCGGATGCCGCGCACCAGCCGTTCTCGCAGGGCCGCGAGCCGTTCCGCCTCGGTCGCGCGCTCCGCCTCTGCGAGCTCCGCAGCCACGGCGAAGGCGGCCGCGCCGGGCACGTCCTGGGTGCCCGCGCGCAGGCGCCGCTGCTGGCCACCGCCGTGCAGGAGCGCGGTGAGCTCTGTCCCGCGCGCCACGACGAGAGCGCCGACGCCCGTGGGACCGCCGATCTTGTGCGCCGAGACGCTCAGCGCGGCGAGTCCGGCGCGACCCCGCGCATCGCCCCGCCAGTCGCGGAACGACACCGGCACGTGACCGAAGGCGGCGACCGCGTCCAGGTGCAGCGGCACGCCGATCTGCGCGGCGGACGCCGACAGCGCAGCCGCGTCGTTCACGGTGCCGGCTTCGTTGTTCGCCACGAGCGCGGTGGCGAGGGCCGCCCCCGGCAAGGCCGCGGTGAACTCGTCGACGCGGATCCGGGCGGTGCCGTCGATGCCGACGTGCCGCAGCACCGCGCCCTGCGCAGCGAGCCACTCGACCGCGTCGAGCGTCGCGTGGTGCTCGCCGTCCGGCAGCACCACGGCGTCGGAATCCGGTCGACGTGCCCACCACAGGCCTTTCACCGCGAGGTTGACGGCCTCGGTGCCGCCCGAGGTGAACACGACCTCGATGGGGTCGGCCCCCACCACCGCCGCCAGGCGCTCCCGTGCCTCCTCGAGCACGCGGCGTGCGTGCTGGCCGGCGCCGTGGATGGACGAGGCATTGCCCACCGTCGCCGCGGCCTCGACCCACGCGTCTCGCGCCTCCGGTCGCAGCGGCGCGGTCGCGGCGTGATCGAGATAGATCCGCACGTCGCTCATGACCGGTCGGCCTCCTTCGCGATCGGAGGCGGCGGGCTGCTGCATCCGGGTTCCGTGTCCGGTGGGACCCGGTGCCGTAACACCGCCGACTCGGACCATGGTTATGGTAGTCCGCATGATCAGCCCGGTCTCCGTCATCTCGCCTCCTGACGCGGGTCTGCTCGATCCTCAGCTCGACGGGCTGGGGGTCGTGCTGCTCGACGGCCACGCACGCCTGCGCGTCTGGTCGGACGCGGCGGACGCGGTCGACCTCGTCGTCTTCGACGACACGGACCTCGATTGGATCACCGCCACCGAGCCCCTCGCCGCGATCGGCGGCGGCGTGTGGGAGATCACGACGCCGCTGCTGCGCCCCGGCACGCGATACGCGATCAGGGTCGACGGGCCGCAGGCGCCGGGCAACACCTTCAACCGCGGCACGCTCCTGCTCGAGCCCTACGCTCGCGGACTCGTCCGGACCGGGTACGACGGCTGGCGCTCGGAGGTCGTCGAGGGATCGTTCGACTGGGGCGGCGTCGCCAAGCCCGCCATCCCCATGGACCGCACGGTGCTGTACGAGGGCCATCTCAAGGGCCTGTCGAAGCGGCATCCGGACGTCCCGGGTGCCCTCCGCGGGACGTACGCCGGCCTCGCCCATCCGGCCATGGTGCGCCATCTCCTCGACCTCGGCGTCACGAGCATCGAGCTGCTGCCGGTGCACGCGTTCACGACCGAGCCGCGGCTGCTCCAGCACGGGCTCACCAACTACTGGGGCTACAACTCGCTGAACTTCTTCACCCCCCACGCGGCCTACGCCACGGAGGAGGCTCGTCGCCAGGGCCCTGAAGCGGTGCTGCGCGAGTTCAAGGGAATGGTGAAGCTGCTGCACGAGGCGGGGCTCGAGGTGATCCTCGACGTCGTCTACAACCACACCGCGGAGGAGGGCATCGGCGGTCCGCGTTCGAGCCTGCGCGGCATCGACAACCGCGGTTACTACCGTCAGCAGGAGGACGGCGCGTACATCGACGTCACCGGCTGCGGCAACTCGGTGAACACGTCGACGGATGCTGCGGCCCGCCTGGTGCTCGATTCCCTGCGCTACTGGGCGAACGACGTGCAGATCGACGGCTTCCGGTTCGACCTCGCCGCGACGCTCGGACGCGACGCCGGGCATGTGTTCACGCCCGAGCACCCGCTGCTGCGCGCGATCCTCGACGACCCCGCGCTCGCGGGGGTCAAGATGATCGCGGAGCCGTGGGACGTAGGCATGGGTGGATGGCAGACCGGCAACTTCGGCGACGGCTGGAGCGAGTGGAACGATCGCTACCGCGATCGCGTCCGCAACTTCTGGCTGAGCGACGTGGACTACGCCCGGCGCGCCTCGACCTCTCCGGTGGGCATCGGCGGGTTCGCCAACCGTCTCGCGGGGTCGGCGAACACCTTCGCCGACGTGCGCGGTCCACTGGCGAGCGTCAACTTCGTGACCGCGCACGACGGCTTCACGCTGCGCGACCTCGTCTCGTACGACGTCAAGCACAATCTCGGCAACGGCGAGCAGAACCGCGACGGAGCCGACACCAATCGGTCCTTCAACCACGGCGCGGAGGGGCCGACCGACGACGAGCGCATCCTCGCGACGCGGCGCAAGGCGATGCGCAACCTGCTGGGCACGCTGCTGCTGTCGGCCGGCGTGCCGATGCTGACCGCCGGCGACGAGTTCGCCCGCACGCAGCGCGGCAACAACAACGCGTACTGCCACGACTCGGTCCTGACGTGGCTGTCGTGGGAGCACGCGCCGTGGCAACAGGACCTGTATGCGCACGTGCGTCACCTCCTGCGCCTGCGTCGCGAGAACCCCGCACTGCGTCCCAGCCGCTTCGCGCGGCTCGGTGAACGCACACCCTCGGCGTCCGTCATGGAGTGGTACGACGAGAACGGCGAGACCATGTCGATCGAGCGGTGGACCGATCCGTCGCACCGCACGCTGCAGTACGTGGCCGCGTCGACGCCCGAGTTCGAGGGCTTCAACCGTGTGCTGCTCATGGTGCACGGCACCGAACGGCCGATCGAGGTCACGCTTCCCGACGTGGAGGGCGTGACGCGCTACGTCTCCCTGTGGTCGAGCGCCGACGAGACCCCGTCCGAGAGCACGGAGTCCTTCGCACCGGGCGACACCGTCTCGCTCACCGGCACATCCATGCGTCTCTTCCGTGCGGAGTAGCCCGGGGCTGCCGGCGAAATCGCGGCACCCTGTCACGTCGCTGTCATCCCGCTCGGCCGCGCGATAGGTTCGACTCGTGGTCACGAAGACGCGCTCCGTGCGCTCCAGCCCGTGGCGGAGCGCCTCGGCCCTCCCTGTCCGCAAGACCCGCGCCTGGCAGGCGGAACGCGATACCGCGGCGCGGCGCGTTCCTCTGGCCCAGCCATCGCCGACGGTTCCGTGGGGTGATTTCCGGCCCAAGGCGTTCGTCGGCGAAGTCGTCCCTTTCGGCGTGACGTCGTTCCGCGAAGGCCATGACCGCATCGGCGTGCACGTGCGGCTGTTCTCGCCCTCGGGCGACGAATCCCTGCATCGCCTCGAGCCTCTCGAGGACGGTCTGGACCGGTGGCGCACCGAGGTCGCGCTGCTCGAGCAGGGCGTCTGGCGATTCCGCTTCGAATCGTTCGGGGACGACTTCGCCACGTGGGAGCACGCCGCCTCGCTCAAGATCGCGGCGGGGGTGGATGCTTCGCTCATGCGCGAGATGGGCGCCCGCCTGTTCGAGCGGGCCGGCGCTGAGAAGGGGCGCCCCGCGGCCGAGCGCCGGGCGCTCGCCGACGCGGCTGCGTCCCTGCGTGACCCGGACGTCGGCGACGCCGGTGCGCTGTCGATCGTCGAGGACCCCGCCATCGCGCGATACTTCCACCAGCGACCGCTGATGTCATTGGTCAGCATCGGCGACGAGCTGGAGCTGCTCGTGGAACGCGAGCGGGCGGGTGTCGGCGCGTGGTATGAGTTCTTCCCACGCTCCGAGGGCGCCCGTCGCCTCAAGGACGGCACGGTCAAGAGCGGCACGTTCCGCACGGCGGCCAAGCGCCTGCCCGCTGTGGCGGAGATGGGGTTCGACGTGGCCTACCTGCCGCCCATCCATCCGATCGGAGAGGCGAACCGGAAGGGCCGCAACAACACGTTGGAGGCGCTGCCGGGCGATCCTGGGTCGCCCTACGCGATCGGGGCGGCGGAAGGCGGGCACGACGCCATCCACCCCGACCTCGGCTCGCCCGCCGACTTCCGCGCGTTCGTGCGCGCGGCCCAGCGAGAGGGCCTCGAGGTCGCCCTCGACCTCGCCCTCCAGGCATCGCCCGATCACCCCTGGGTGACGGAGCACCCGGAGTGGTTCACGACACTTCCCGACGGTTCGATCGCCTACGCGGAGAACCCGCCGAAGAAGTACCAGGACATCTACCCGATCAACTTCGACATCGATCCGGCGGGCATCTACGCCGAGGTCCTTCGGGTGGTCAGGCACTGGATCTCGCAGGGCGTCAAGATCTTCCGCGTCGACAACCCGCACACCAAGCCCCTGCAGTTCTGGGAGTGGCTCATCGCGACCGTGAACGCCGAGCATCCCGACGCGATCTTCCTCTCCGAGGCCTTCACGCGGCCCGCCGTGATGCAGAGTCTCGCGGCCGTCGGGTTCCAGCAGAGCTACTCGTACTTCACGTGGCGCAACACCAAGCGCGAACTGGAGGAGTTCCTCTCGTCGGTGGCGCACGACACCGCCGACTTCATGCGTCCGAATCTCTTCGTCAACACCCACGACATCCTCACCGAGTTCCTGCAGTTCGGCGGCCGGCCGGCGTACGTGATCCGGGCGGCGATCGCAGCCACGGCGGCGCCCACATACGGCGTGTACGCCGGGTATGAGCTGTTCGAGAATGTCGCGCGGCCCGGGTCCGAAGAGAACATCGACAACGAGAAGTACGAGTACAAGTTCCGTGACTGGGCCGGCGCCATCGAGCGAGGCGACTCCCTCGCCCCCTTCCTGACGCGTCTCAACGAGATCCGGCGCGCACACCCGGCGCTGCGGCAGCTGCGCAACCTCAGCATCCACTGGAGCGACGACGACGCGATCCTGGTGTACGCCAAGCACCTCGACGCCGCGCTGTCGCCCGACGGCCGCAATGACACGATCATCGTGGTCGTCAACACCGATCCCCACTCGGTGCGTCAGACGATGGTCCACCTCGACACCCGCGTGTGGGGCGTCGAGCCGGGTACGCCGTACGAGGTCGAGGACCTCGTCACCGGCGCGCGCTGGACGTGGTCGGATCACAACTACGTGATGCTCGACGCGTTCACCGAGCCGGTACACATCCTCCACGTGAAGGAGTCGCGATGACGCCCGCCGACCAGATCCTCGATGCCGTCGCGACGGGCTCGCACCACGATCCCCACTCCGTGCTCGGCATCCACCCCGACACGGATGCCGAGGGCACCGCGACGTGGATCGTGCGTGCCCGCCGGCCCTTGGCCCGCAGCGTCACCGCCGTGTTCGCCGACGGCACGCGCGTGCCGCTCGAGCATGTGCGCGGCGGCATCTGGGAGGGCACGCGCGCCGGCGGGATGAGCCGCTACGAGCTGCTCACCACCTACCCCGACGGTCCCGACTTCAGCGCGGACGACCCCTACCGCCACTCCCCCACGATCGGCGAGCTCGACCTCCACCTGATCGGCGAGGGGCGCCACGAGGAGCTGTGGCGCGTGCTCGGCGCTCACGAGCGCGAGCACGACGGCTCATCGGGAACCGCCTTCACCGTGTGGGCGCCCAACGCCCGCGCTGTGCGCGTGGTCGGCGACTTCAACGGCTGGGACGGTCAGGGCCACGCGATGCGCTCGATGGGCTCGAGCGGCGTGTGGGAGCTCTTCATCCCCGGTCTCGGCCAGGGCACGACCTACAAGTTCGAGCTGCGCGCGCGCAGCGGCGACTGGGTGCTCAAGGCGGACCCGATGGCCCGGTTCGCCGAGGTGCCGCCGGCGACGGCATCGGTCGTCGTCCGCTCCTCGTACTCGTGGGGGGATGCCGCCTGGCTCGCGGAGCGCGCGAAGTCCACGCCCGTGTCGCGGCCGATGTCGGTGTACGAACTGCATCTCGGCTCGTGGCGTCAGGGCCTGTCGTATCGCGACGCCGCGGATCAGATCATCGACTACGTGAGCGCCCAGGGCTTCACCCACGTAGAGTTCCTTCCCCTCGCCGAGCACCCGTTCGGCGGATCGTGGGGCTACCAGGTCACCGGGTACTACGCACCGACCAGCCGCTTCGGGCACCCCGACGACCTGCGGTTCCTCATCGACCGGCTCCACCAGGCCGGCATCGGCGTGATCATGGACTGGGTCCCCGGCCATTTTCCGAAGGACTCCTTCGCCCTCGCGCGCTTCGACGGCGAGCCGCTGTACGAGCACGCCGACCCTCGACGCGGCGAGCACCGCGACTGGGGCACGTACATCTTCGACTACGGCCGCAACGAAGTGCGCAACTTCCTCGTCGCCAACGCGCTGTACTGGTTCGAGGAGTTCCACGTCGACGGCCTGCGTGTGGATGCCGTCGCATCGATGCTGTACCTGGACTACTCGCGCGAAGAGGGCGAGTGGATGCCGAACGTGCACGGCGGACGCGAGAACCTCGAGGCGATCCGCTTCCTGCAGGAGGTGAACGCCACCGCCTACAAGCGGTACCCCGGCATCGCGATGATCGCCGAGGAGTCCACGAGCTTCCCCGGGGTCACGGCCCCCACGAATCAGGCCGGCCTCGGATTCGGGTTCAAGTGGAACATGGGCTGGATGAACGACTCGCTCCAGTACATCAAGCGCGATCCGATCTACCGCTCGCACCACGAGGGTGAGCTGTCGTTCTCGTTCGTCTATGCGTTCAGCGAGAACTACGTGCTCCCGATCAGCCACGACGAGGTCGTGCACGGCAAGGGCAGCCTGTTCTCGCGCATGCCCGGCGACCACTGGCAGAAGCTCGCGAACATGCGCGCCTTCCTCGCCTACATGTGGGGGCACCCGGGCAAGCAGCTGCTGTTCATGGGGCAGGAGTTCGGGCAGCTCTCGGAGTGGTCCGAAGGCCGTTCGCTCGACTGGTGGCTGCTCGACCAGCCCACCCACGCACAGCTCCAGCAGTTCGTCGGGGCGCTCAACCGGATCTACCGGGAGCATTCCGCCCTGTGGTCGCGTGACAGCGACGGCGCGGCGTTCACCCGCCTCGGCGCACCCCGGTGGAACCCCAACGTGATCGCGTTCGCGCGACGGGACTGGCACGGCAACACGATCGTCGTCGCCGCGAACTTCTCCGGGAATCCGATCTCGTCATACGAACTCGACCTGCCCGAGACCGGAGTCTGGGACGAGATCCTCAACACCGACGCGCAGCTGTACGGCGGTTCCGGCGTCGGCAACCTCGGCGTCGTCCATGCCGGCGCCGGCGGACGCGCGTCGCTCGTGCTGCCGCCGCTCGGCGTGCTGTGGCTGCGCCACCGGACGGACGCTCACATCCCGTCGCCGACGCAGGGCTGAGCGTCGTCAGACATGCTGTGAGGGCTCCGGGTGAACCCGGAGCCCTCTTTCGCGCGACCGTCGTGCCCTCGGGCACGGGGAGGCTCAGAAAAGCAGCGAAGCGAGGCGGCCGCGGGCCGCGATGACGCGGGGGTCGGCATCGCCGACGAGCGCGAACAGCTCCAGGAGGCGCTCGCGCACCGGGGTGCGCTCGTCGGCGGAAAGCTGGGCGAACAGATCGAGCAGGCGCCCGTAGGCATCCTCGACGTGCCCGCCTGCGAGGTCGAGATCGGCGACCGTGAGCTGCGCGGCGACGTCCTGGGGAGCGGATGCTGCGGCCGCACGCGCCGCCTGCAGATCGACGCCCTGCACGCGGTCGAGCAGGCGCACCTGACCGAGCCCTGCGCGCGCCTCGGCGTCACGGGGGTTCTCGGCGAGAGCCTTCTCGTACGCGGCGACGGCCCGGGCGTAGTCGCCCTCCTCGATGGCCGCGAACGCCTCCGCGTGCAGCGGAGGAAGCGGCGCTTCGGCCGGCTCCTCCTGGGGGGCCTCCCCGTCGACCGACGCGGACCCGGTCACGCCGTTCTGGGCCGCGAGCTGCAGAAGCTGGGCGAACACCTCGCGCACCTGCTGCTCGGGCACGGCGCCGGTGAACATCGGCACGGGCTGGCCCGCGACCAGGGCCACGACCATCGGAATGGACTGCGCCCGGAACGCCTGCGAGAGCTGCGGGTTCGCGTCGACGTCGACCTTGGCCAGCACGACGCGTCCGCCGAGCTCGACCACGACCTTCTCGAGGATCGGGCTCAGCTGCTTGCAGGGTCCGCACCACTCGGCCCAGAGGTCGACGACCACGGGAACGGTGCGAGACAGCTCGAGCACCTGCGGGAACGTCTCGTCGGTGACGTCCAGGACGAGCGACGGGACGGCCACGCCGACGCCGGCCGGCGCTTCCTCACCCGGAGCGGCGGGCGCCGGACGGTTGCGGAGGGAGGACAGGTCGACGGCGCCGCGAAGCGAGGCGCCCAGAGTGGGATCGGTCACTACAGAATCTTCGCATCGAGGATGTCGGACGAGTAACCGAGGAGCCGGATCTTCTCGTTCGAGCCGGGACCGGGCACGTAGAAGAACACCTGGTCGCTGAAGGTCGTCGCGAAGCCGGTCTGCGACTGGTCGACGCCGGCCAGCGTCTTCACCGTCTGGTTGCCGTCGACCTTGATCACGGCGTCCGCGTTGGTGGGCTTCACGGTGTCGATCTCGTTGATGTTCACCGCGACGATCGCACCGCTCTCGACAGTCTGCAGGGCGAACGGCGCCTCGGCTCCGGCGGCCGAGCTGAACTCCAGGCTGCCGGTCGACGACGCCGTCTTGTTGAACTCCTCGAGGCGCCGCTGACGGTCTGCCGCGATGCTGGCTCGGAGCTGGTCACCCTCCGCCTCGAAGAGGTCGTAGGAGGTGCTGCCCTCGCCGTTGTTGATCACGTCGGCGTACGCGGCGGCGACCTCGTTCGGCGGCAGCAGGAGGAACGGCGAGTCCGGCTCGACCTGCGGCGCGCCGATGTAGGCGGGCGCCAGGTCGGGAAGCGAGGTCGAAGCCTCGAGGCTTCCGGCGTACGACAGCTTGTAGTCGGACCACTGATCCTGCTGGGTCAGCACCATGATGCTCGACGTCTTCGATTCGTCGTCGTCGGCGACCGCGATGACCGAACGCGGCCAGCCGTCGTAGGCCTGCGGCAGGATGATCTCGAGCGGTTTGGCCAGGATCGGCGCCGGCGCGGGGTAGTCGGCGACGGCAGCGCGGAGCTTGTAGTTCGTGTCGCGCGCCGCGAGCGCCGCCCCCTCGAGGCGGGTGTCGGCAAGGTCGCCGTCCATCGCCGCGTCGGCGTCGGCCACCGTCGCGGCGATCCGGGTGAGGATGCGCTCAGCCTGCGCCTTCGTCACCGCCGGAGCCTGCTGGCCGTCGGGGGCGATCACCGTCGCCGTCGGCGACGGGGTCGGCGACGATCCGAGCTGCGGCCACGCGTCGGCCGAGCAGCCCGAGAACAGCAGCGCCGAGACGGCCACCACGGGAAGGATCGCGAACGCGCGTCGCCCGCCGCTCGAGACGGCGCGGCGCGTCGACTTCGAGGTGCTGATCACGCCCTTGTCGTCGTCGTGGTCGATCGCGATGTCGATGGGCTCGGTGACCGGCAGCGGGAGGCCCTTGCGGCGCGGGCCGCGCTTGCGGCGTGCGTGTCGGATGCCGAGGACGTAGAGGAACACGCCGACGGCCATCAGGATGCCGCCGGCGACGATGAGCGGACCCGCCCACGGCGTCGACGTCTGCAGCGGCCACGAGACCGTCACCTTGCTCGGCGCGGGCGCGGTGCCGTCCGCGGCCACCAGCACGCTCATCCCCTCCGGCAGCTGAAGCGGTGCGATGAGGAGGTCGGTCTGCTGGTACTCGTCGAGCCACAGGTCGGATCCGACCGGGCTGCGGCCGGCGGTCGCGGTAGCGCCGTCCCCGCTCGCCGCATCGTCCGCGGCGGCCTCGCCTGCGGCGGCGTCCTCCGCCGGCGCCTCTGCGGTGGGATCCGCGGTCGCGTCGACCTCGGGCTCGACCACGGCGGTGTCGATCCCGCCCTCGTCGTCCAAGGTGACGTGGGTGTACGTGGAGTCGGAGAGCCAGGCCTCCATGTCGGCCGTGCGGCCGTACGAGGCGAAGATCTCGCCTGCGTTCTGGGCGCGCAGTGTCTGCGTGCCGGGCATCTGATTGAGCACGGCGCCGTCGATGAGGAGATACGGAGTCTGCTCTTCGACCGAGATCGCCGTGGTCTCGGTCTTGGGTCCCTGGAAGATCGTCCGCTGGGCGATGCCCGCACCGATCATCACGGTGGCGAGCACGAACGCCGCCACGGCCCACACGAAACGCACGAAGAACACCTTTCCCGGGCGCGCGGACAGGACGCAACCCTTCGATTCGACAGTCCAGACTAGCGAACACGACCTGTGAGGCGCGTGGGAGGCGGCATTCCCGGGGCTGAGCGTCCCCGATGCGTATCCTGGGCGAACACAACGCATCGACGCGACGTCGATCTGAGGGGGAACTCGATGAAGCTGCACAACCCGTTCCGCACCGCGCTGCTCGCGACGCTGGGTGTCGGTCTCGGGCTGCTGCTGATCGGAAGCATCCAGAACCTCCAGACGATCCTGCTCTACGTCGGCACGGCGCTCTTCCTCTCGCTCGGCCTGGATCCGATCGTGGCGTGGCTCGAGCGCCGCAAGCTGCCGCGCTGGGCAGCGGTGCTGATCACGATCCTCGGGGTGCTCGCGGTCTTCGCAGGCATCATCCTCATGGTGGTCCCGATCATCGTCCAGCAGATCGGCCAGCTCGTCTCGACGATCCAGGACCTCGCCGAGAAGGGCGAGTTCGACGATCCTGTGGGCGCGATCCAGGACTGGCTGCACGCGGTCTTCCCCGCCCTCAACGTCGATGAGGTGTGGGGTTACATCGAGGACTGGTACGCCTCGCTCGACGTCGGCGCGATCGGCTCCGAGGTCGGCGGGAGCATCATCGCGATCATCGGCGCGCTCATCGCGGGGTTCGCCGGCGCGTTCATCGTGCTGATCCTCACGATCTACTTCACGGCCTCGACGCCGAACCTGAAGCGCGCGGTGTATCAGCTGGTCCCGGCATCCAAGCGCGCACGATTCATGGATCTCGGCGAGCAGATCACCGACTCGGTCGGCTACTACGTCATCGGCCAGGTCACGCTCGGCCTCATCAACGGCGTCCTCAGCGCGATCTTCCTCACGATCATCAAAGCGCCCTTCCCCGCGGTGCTCGCGGTCATCGCCTTCTTCTTCTCGCTGATCCCGCTCGTCGGCACCCTCACCGGCTCGATCGTCATCGTCTTCACGTGCCTCGTGGTGGGCTCCCCCTCGACGGCTCTGATCGCCGCGATCTACTACCTGATCTACATGCAGATCGAGGCGTACGTGATCTCGCCGCGCATCATGGGTCGCGCGGTGGCGGTACCGGGCGCGGTGGTCGTGATCGCGGCGCTCGCCGGCGGCTCGCTCCTCGGCCTGCTCGGCGCGCTGGTCGCGATCCCGGTGGCGGCCAGCATCCTGATCATCTACCGCCAGGTCGTGATTCCGCGCCAGAACGAGCGGTGACGCTCAGCTCTGCGTTGCGGGCCCGTGCCACTCGAGCGGCAGCGGAAGCGCGTCGGGGTTGATGGCCGCCACGATCTCCGTCAGCACGCGCCGCGTCTGGTTCTCCCCCACCCACAGGTGCTTGCCGCCTTCGACGGGGATCAGGACGGCCTCGGGAACACTCGCGAAGCGCTCGGTCGCAGCATCCGGCCGGAGATAGTCGTCGAATTCCGGGACGAGCACGATCAGCCGGCGCTCGTCGCCGGCCCACGCCGCGACCTCCTCGTCGGTCGCTCGATGCAGCGGCGGCGACAGCAGCACCGCACCCTCGACGCTGTGGTCGCGGCCGTACTTGAGGGCCAGCTCCGTCCCGAACGACCAGCCGACGAGCCACGGGCGCGGCAGGCCGCGCTCGCGCACGAAGTCCATCGCCGCAGCGACGTCGAACGCCTCGGCGCGGCCGCCGTCGAACGAACCGTCGCTCGTGCCCCGTGGCGACGTCGTCCCGCGCGTGTTGAACCGCAGCACCGCGAGATCCGCCAGTGCGGGCAGGCGGCCCGCGGCCTTGCGAAGGATGTGCGAGTCCATGAATCCGCCCGCGGTGGGGAGCGGATGCAGCGTCACGAGCGTCGCGACCGGGTCGTGGGTCTCCGGCAGGGCCAGCTCACCGACCAGCGTCAGCCCGTCCAGCGTCTCGAGCTCGATGTCCTCGCGCCGGGCGGGCAGCTGCATCGGTCCGCGGATCTCCATGTCAGGCCACCTTCCAGCAGTGCTGATGCCAATGCCGGCGTGCGGCGAGGTCGGCGGCGTCGCCCAGCACGCCGTCCGCACGCCACGCCACGAGATGTGCGACGCCGATGTCGATCTGTCGTCCGCACCCCGGGCAGGTATACGGCTTCTGCGCCTGCGCGGCCGACACCGGCTGCACCGTCCACTCGACTCCGCGGCGCACCTCGGTGCGCTTCCAGCCCGCGAGCAGGCGCTCGAACGAGTCGTCGCTGCCCGAGTCGTGACGGCGGCGGTTCGACCGCGGCACGGGTCAGTACCAGCCTGTGCGCTGCGAGTGGTCCCACGCACCGCACGGCGAGCCATAGCGACCACCGATGTAGCCGAGACCCCAGGCGATCTGCGTCGCGGGGTTCGTCTCCCAGTCGGCGCCGGCGGTGGCCATCTTGCTTCCGGGCAGCGCCTGGGGAATGCCGTACGCGCCGCTGCTCGCGTTGTACGCGTTGACGCGCCAGCCGGACTCTTTCTTCCAGAGCGCGACGAGACACGCGAACTGGTCGTCGCCCCAGCCGCGCGCCAGCACCATGTCGTAGGCGATCGCCTGCGCACTGCCAGGGTCGGGCGTCACGAACGGAGGGCGCCACCCGCCCGAAGACGTCGTCGAGGTCGACGGCTGGACGGTCGGGGTGGGCTTCGGCTTCACGTAGACCGTGTAGTTGCCGCGGTCGAGCGCCGCGGGCTCCGGGTCTGCCGCGGCGTCGTCGCCGGCGCGGGACTGCACGTCATCGAGTGAGCTGGCGTAGAGGGAGACCTGCGACTCCTCATCGGCGCTCGCCTGAGCCAGCGCGAGCCCGGTCGGACCGATGTAGGCGACGACGAAGCCGAGCACCGCGAAGGCGGCGAACGCACCGACCACGCCACGTCGGCGCGACCAGCGCGGAGCGGGCTTGGCAGCAGCGGCGGAGGGCGCCGAAGGAGTCATTCCCGTCGCTGCGACGGGCCTCGCAGACCGCGCCGACACCTCGTGACGTCGGGCGCGTCTGGTGGGATGCAGCTCGTTTCCAGAAGTCACAGTGTCCCGATTCTCGCATACCGGCACCAGGGCGTGCCGACCGAGGACCCGCGCGTCTCACTTGACGGCGAGCATCACCTCGACGACGGCGTCGAGCACGGCGTCGACCTGCGTCTCACGGTACCCACCGCGCTGCATGCGGAACGCGACCGCGCGCACCTGCTCGACGGTGACGGAGTCGCCGGTCTCGAGGAAACGCGCGAGCTTGTCGGTGACGAGATCGACCTCGGCGATGCGATAGCCGTAGCGCAGGGGCGACACCCGGTCGAAGCGGCGCTTGGCAGGCCGTGACAGACGGTCGAGAACCTCCTGTGCGAGCTCGCGGGTATGGCCGACCCACGCCTTCGCACCGGTCGCCGCCACTGCGGAAGAGCGCTCGCGCGCCGCGAAGGCGTCCTCGATGCGACCGAGCGCGGCATCCACCGACGCGATGGCGTAGCCGTGCCGCACCAGCGGGAACGCGACCTGGCGGATGTCGGCCGACGTCAGGGCGTCCGTTCCGCGCTCGAAGGACGCACGCGCCCGCGAGAGGAACTCGTCGACCGGCTGCTTGTCGTAACCCTTCTCACGCCCTCGTGCTTCGGGGAAGGACGTCCGGGCGGTCGCCTGCGATGTCGTCATGATGCCACCAGCGGAGTGAAGAGGTAGTAGAGGGTCAGCGCCGCGACGACAGACAGCAGAATCGAGTCGAGCCGATCCAGCACGCCGCCGTGACCCGGAAGCCAGGAGCTCATGTCCTTGATACCGAGATCGCGCTTGATCATCGATTCTCCCAGGTCGCCGACCGTGGCCGTGGCGAGGATGAGGATGCCGAACACAGCGCCCATCCACCACTCGAGGCCGAGCATGAAGAGCCCGACGAGCACGCCGGCGAGGATCGCGGCGGCCGCGGCGCCCGCGAAGCCCTCCCACGTCTTCTTCGGGCTGATGCGGGGCGCCATGGGGTGTTTGCCCATCGTGATGCCCGCCGCATATGCCCCCGTGTCGACCGCGACGGCGACGATGATGAACGACAGGACCCACCACTCGCCGCCGTCCTTCGACAGCAGCACGAGCGTGAGGCTGCCGAGGAAGGCGACATACAGCTGCAGGAACGTCGCGAGGAGGACATCGCCGAGCACCAGACCATAGGTGCGGCCGTCGTGGGATGCCATCTGACCCACCAGTCGCCACACCACCACGAACGCCAGTGCCACGAACAACAGGACCCAGTGCAGCCAGGAGTCGACGAAGAACGCCGACAGCACGACGACCGCGCCCGCGATGAGCTGCGGGACCAGATCGACCCGACGACCGCTCGCGATCAGAGCCCGGGAGAACTCGAAGATCGCGAGCAGCGCGGCGGCCAGCGCGAACGGCACGAACGCCCACTTCACGAACAGCAGCGAGCCGAGCAGGACGAGGCCGATCGCGAGTCCGATGAGAATCGCGACAATGAGGTCGCGGCCCGTGCGTTCCTTGATGCGCTCGTTCGCCTCCTCGAAGTCGGCCCTCGCCTGGGCCACCTGGCTCTCCAGCTCGCTGCGGGCCGCACGCAGGTGCGACTGCAGCGCGGGGCCCGTGTCATGGCTCTCGGCGGCGCGCCGCGCCTCACCCGCCTCGCGCCGTGTCTGGGGCGAAGGTGGGTCGTCGCTCCGCGGCGGGTCGGATGCGTCGGTCATGGGCAGACCTCAGACCTCGAGGAGCTCGGCCTCTTTGCGCTTGAGCGCCTCGTCGATCGCGTCGACGTGCGCGCGCGTGAGCGCGTCGAGCTCCTTCTCGCCGCGAGCGAGCTCGTCCTCGCCGACCTCGCCCTTCAGCGCGTCGATGTCGTCCTTCGCCTTGCGACGGATGCCGCGCACGTGGACCTTCGCATCCTCGCCCTTGGTACGCGTGAGCTTCACGTACTCCTTGCGGCGCTCCTCGGTGAGCTCGGGCATCGTGACGCGCACGAGGTTGCCGTCGTTCGTCGGGTTGACTCCGAGGTTCGGAATGTCGCGGATCGCCTGTTCGATCGCCTTCAGCGCCGACTTGTCGTACGGCGTGATGAGGAGCGTGCGCGCCTCGGGGTTGTTGATCGACGCGAGCTGCGCGAGCGGCGTCGGGCTGCCGTAGTAGTCGACGAGGACCTTCTGGAACAGCTGCGGGTTCGCGCGTCCGGTGCGCACCGTGGCGAAGTCCTCCTTCGCTGCCTCGACGGCGCGGTCCATGCGCACTCCGGCATCGGCCAAG
>DATEOM010000494.1:0-3839 GCA_035274105.1 Microbacterium sp. | reverse complement strand
TCGCCGGCGTGGGCCGAGCGCGGCCACAGGTACGCCGCGACGAAGAGGCGCGCGCGCTCCATGAGGTGGCGGTGCCGCTCATAGGGCCCGAGGGTCGCCGCCAGCGCGTGGCGCACCTCGTCGTCGACGGCCGCCCGCAGCGCCGCCTCGAATGCGGAGTCCGTCACGGATCAGTCCTTCAGCCCCGAGTTGATGTCGGCGTTCATGATCTGCCGCTGGAACACGGCGAACAGGATCACCATCGGGACCAGCGAGATCACGGAGGCCGACAGCAGCACCGACCAGTCCACGTTGTCGGCGCCGACGATCGAGCGCAGCGCCACCTGCAGGGTGTACCGGTCGGGGTCGCGCAGCACGATGAGCGGCCAGATGTAGTCGTTCCAGCGCCACTGGAACGAGAAGATCGCCAGCACGACCGCGATCGGCTTCGCCAGCGGCAGCATGATGCGCCAGAACGCGCCGAACTCCGAGACGCCGTCGATGCGCGCGGCCTCGAGCAGCTCGTCCGGGACCGTCTTGAAGTACTGGCGGAACATGAAGATGCCGGTCGCGGTGACGATCGACGGCACGATGATGCCCGCGAGGGTGTTGTACAGGCCGAGATCGCGCACCACCGCGAACGAGCTCGGCATGATGACCTCGGTCGGCAGCATCGTCGTGGCGAGGATGCAGATGAAGAAGGCCTTCAGCCACCACGCCTGGTACTTGGCGAACGCGTAGCCCGTCAGCGCGCTGACGAACACGGTCAGCGCCGTCGTGACGATCGCGACGATCGACGTGTTCAGGAAGTACTGCGCGAAGTTGAAGCGGTTCCACGCGGTCTCGTAGCCGCTGACCGTCCAGTCCTCGGGGAAGAGCGTCAGCGGCAGGCTGAACAGCTCCGAGCCGGGCTTGAACGAGCTGAGGATGAACCAGGCGACCGGGATCAGGAAGCCGAGGGCGAGGATCCAGAGCAGCAGCGTGCTCGGAAGGGAGCGGAGCGGCCGCGGGGCGCGAGCGCGGGATCGCTTCGCGGATCGAAGAGTTGTCATGCGAGATCGTTCCTCTTGTCGAAGCGCATCTGGATGAGCGCGATGATGATGAGGATCACCATGAGGACCATGGACGCGGCGCTGGCGTACCCGACGTCGGCACGCTCGAAGCCGGTGCGGTAGATGTACTGCACGATGAACATGTTGGAGGTGCCCGGTCCACCGCCGTTGAGCGCCTGCACCATCGCGAACTCCTTCATCGACCCGATGGTGGTGAGGAGGATCACCATGAACGAGGTCGGGCGCAACAGCGGCAGGATGATGCGGGAGAACCGCTGCCATCCGTTCGCGCCGTCCAGCTGGGCGGCCTCGAGGTAGGACTGCGGGATGTTCCGGATCGCCGCGATGAACAGCAGCATGTTGAAGGCGGTGCCGCCCCACGTGCTCACGATCAGGATGAGCACCAGAGCGAGGTTGGGGTTGGTCTCCCACTGCAGGCCGTTGCCGCCCAGCAGCTCGATGAGGTAGTTCACGAGGCCGAAGTTCTCGCCGAACAGCCACTTCCAGATGACACCGGCGACGATCGGCGAGATGAGCCACGGCAGGAAGAAGATGATCCGGGCCGCCGTCTTGCCCTTCGCGAGCGAGCTCGTCAGCAGCATCGCGATGCCGAGCGCCGCCGCGTAGTGCAGCGGCACCGACAGGATCGTGTAGAGGAACGTGCGGCCGAGCACCGAGTAGAACACCGGGTCCTGCGCGAGGTCGATGTAGTTCTCGGCTCCGATGAAGTCGGGCGTGCCGACGCCGCTGTAGTCGGTGAACGAGTACCAGAGGCCGAGCGCGCCCGGCCAGAGGAAGAAGAGCCCGAAGAGCACCACCGCGACCGCGATGAACGTCAGCGGCGCCAGGACGAACCTCGTCGAGCTCCGCCGGGAGCGGCGCGCGCCCTTCGCGCGCCGCTCCTGGGTGATGATCGCAGAGGTCTCCGCGCTGCGACCATCGACGGACTTGGTGGTGGACATGGTCACTCCAGCGCACCCAGCTGGTCGGTGAACAGCGCGTTGATGTTCTCGATCGTGGTGTCGACGTCCTGCTCGCCGTTCAGGTACTTGACCGTCTCGTCGCGCACCGGGTCACCGTCGGTCGTCACGTTCTGCGCGCCGTACTGCAGCTCCATCGCCTTGATGTCGCCCACGATCGCCGGCGACGCCGCGATGTCCTGGTTGTAGATGTCGAACGCCTCCGCGTGCGACGCGTAGGTGATGTCGAGTCCGTCGATCGCCGGGATGAACGACGAGGTCTCCGAGAGTTCGGTGTAGTTCTCGGGCTCGTAGAGCCAGCTGATGAAGTCGTGCGCGGCCTCCTGCTGCGGACCGTCGAAGACGACGACGGATGCCGCGTTCCCGTAGTTCGTCGCGCGCTCCTCGTCCTGCGGCAGGTAGACCGAGGCCCACTCGAAGTCCGCGATGTTGACGGCGAAGTCGGCGATCTGCCACGAGCCGGAGAGGTACGAGACCACGTCGCCGCTCTTGAACAGGGCGTTGCCGTCGGCATCCGACAGCCACACCGAGCGCGGCATGAAGGAGTCGTCGTTCAGCGAGTTGAAGTACTCCAGCGCCACCTTGGTCTGGTCGTTGGTGCTGAACTCACCCGAGTCGTCGGGCTGGAAGTAGTCCGAGCCGAACTCGTACAAGAACGCCTTCAGGCGGTGCGACGACTTGTCCATCACCATGCCGTAGCTGGTGCCGGTGGCGGCCTGCACCTCCTTGACGGCGGCGACGTACTCGTCCCACGTCCAGATGTCGTCCTCGCTGGTGGGGTACGCGACACCCGCCTGGTCGAACAGCGTCTTGTTGATGAACATGCCGACAGCGGTGATGTCCGACGGGAGCGAGATGACGTTGCCGTCGTCGTCCTTGTCGGACAGCTCGGTGCGGATCTCGCTGCCGTCGGTGATGTCGGAGAGGTCGGTGGCCTCGCTGCGCCACACCGGGTCGACCGCGCCGACGCGGGCGATCGCGGGCAGGTCGTTGGCCTGAGCCGCGTTGCGGAGCTTTGTGGCGAGGTCGTCGTTGGCGATGTCGACGATCTCGACCTTGACGCCCGTCTCCTCCTCGTACTTCTCGGCCATGTGCGCGTAGCCGCCGCCCTGGTTGGCGTCGCCCGAGAGGAAGAACTGGATGGGCTCATCGGACGGCGCTGCGTCGCCGGATCCGCTGCACCCGGTGAGCGCGACGGCGGTGGCCGCCGCGGCGACGAAGGCGAGGGCCACCCGCGTGCGGGCGGTGACTGAATGCTTCATTGGATTTCCCTTTCGCCCCGGGGGGCCAACATCGTTGTCGATCGGTCGCGGGATTTCGCGTCCTGTGGGCGACTCCGGAGCTGGGGCTCGGAGTCCATCGCTGATACGATGTTAGGACATTAATGCAAAGTATGCCACTGGGCAAGCGCCTTCCGGATTCCCTCGCCCGCAAGAGGAAAGCGCCTTCCGTCTGATCGTGCGCTGCTTCTTCTTCCCTACTCACCGACGAGGAATACATGGAGATCGCCACCACCCGCCCCGGTTCCGGCACCATCGCTCCCCGCGCGCGTCTTCACTCGGATGCGCCGGAGCAGTCGCTCGACGGGCGCTGGCGCTTCCGGGTCTCACCCTCGCTGCGCACCGCGCCCGACGACTGGCGCTCCGCCGACACCGCGGCCTGGGGCACCGTCGACGTCCCCGGGCACTGGAACCTGCAGGGATACGGCTCCCCCGCCTACTCCAACGTGCAGATGCCGTTCCCGGTCGACCCTCCGTTCCCGCCGGATGCGAACCCGATCGGCGACTACCGACTGGACTTCACCGCGTCGGACGCCGTGCTCGCCCAC
>DATEOM010000493.1:0-4855 GCA_035274105.1 Microbacterium sp. | reverse complement strand
TCACGAGCAGGTCGAACATGATGCGCTTGCGCTCGGGGCTCATCGGGTCGATGAGCGCCTGATTGCCGTCACGCAGGTCGACGGCGCACCAGCGAGGTGCGGTCGTGATGCGCTGGTCGGGCCAGGTGCGGTCGGGCAGATGCACGGTGATCTGCTCGTGGAACGGCCGATACTTGTGGGTCGGCATGCCCGAGGGCTTCTGAGTGTTCTCCATGATGTCGTCGCTTCTCTCGTGTGGTCCGAGCCTCAGCCCGATCGGGGTGGCTCAGTGCCTGATGATGCGGGCCAACACAAAGCTCCGCGACGAGGAAGGCCCTAGAACGAGGTCTCGTCGCGGCGGCTAAGAAGGAGAAGCCCGCCGAAGCGCATGGCATCAGGCTACACCGAGATCGCGGCGGAGCGCGAACCGATGACGAACGGATGCTGCGACGGTTCAGCAGTCGCCGGGCCGCAGCATCCGTCCGCCGTTCCCGGGTCAGAAGCCGAGGCGCCCGAGCTGCTTGGGGTCGCGCTGCCACTCCTTCGCGATGCGCACGTGCAGCTTGAGGAACACCCGGGTGCCGAGGAGCGGTTCGATCTGGGCGCGGGCGCGGGCACCGACGTCACCTAGCCGGGAGCCCTTGTGCCCGATGATGATGCCCTTCTGGCTGTCGCGCTCGACGACGATGTCGGCGTAGATGTCGGTGAGGTCGGAGTCCTCACGGGGTGCCACGTCCTGCACCACGACCGCGATGGAGTGCGGCAGCTCGTCGCGTACGCCGTCGAGGGCCGCCTCGCGGATGATCTCGGCGATGCGGTCCTCGGTCGACTCGTCGGTGACGACGCCCTCCGGGTAGAGCGCGGGGCCCTCCGGCATGAGGGTGAGCAGCTCGTCGCTCAGGACATCGAGCTGGTCGCGCGTGAAGGCGGACAGCGGGATGACGGCGGCCCAGTCCTCGCGCAGCTGGTCCACCTCGATGAGCCGCTCGGTGATCTGATCGCGGGTCGCCGCATCGGTCTTGGTCACGATCGCCACCTTCTTCGCGCGCCCGTAGCCGCTCAGCGACTCCGCGATGCGGCGGTCGCCGGGACCCACCTTCTCTGTCGCGGGCACGCAGAAGCCGATGACGTCGACGTCGCCGAGCACCTGCTCGACGAGGTCGTTGAGGCGCTGCCCGAGGAGCGTCCGCGGCTTGTGGAGTCCCGGCGTGTCGACGATCACGAGCTGGCCGCCGGGGCGATTCAGGATGCCGCGGATCGCGCGGCGCGTCGTCTGCGGCTTGTCGCTGGTGATCGCGACCTTCTCGCCGACCAGCGCGTTGGTCAGCGTGGACTTGCCGACGTTCGGCCGGCCGACGAAGGTGACGAAGCCGGAACGCCCTTCGCGGGACTCCGGTGCAGAGCCGGGCTCGGCTTCCGGCGTGGGCTCGTTCTCGGTCATGACGTCTCTTCCTTCCGGGGCAGCCGGATCTCGCCGGTGCGGGGGCTCACGATGCGGATCTCTCCCGTGCGCGGGGAGCGGCCGATGTCGAGTGCGGGATCGCCACGCTCGACGAACACCGTCGAGATGCCCCGACCGCGCCCGCGGGACGCGCCGCCGGTGAGCACGAGGCCGGCGTACTCGGCGGTCGCGCCCGGCTGCGGAACCCGCCCCAGGGCCTTGCCGAGGAGCCCGCCGATCGAATCGACGTCCTCGTCCTCGAGCTCGAGGCCGAACAGGTCGCCGACCTCGTCGAGGCCGAGGCGGGCGCTCACACGATAGTGGCCGGGCTCCAGCTCGGTGACCTCTTCGCCGCGCGGGTCGTACTCGTCCGAGATGTCGCCGACGAGTTCCTCGATGAGGTCCTCCAGGGTCACGAGGCCCGAGACGCCGCCGTACTCGTCGACCACGAGGCACACGTGCACGGCGTCGCGCTTCATCTGCTGCAGCAGCGTCTCGGCCTTCATCGACTCGGGCACGAACACCGCCGGCCGCGCGATGCGGCTGATCGGAGCGTCCCGCCAGCCGCTCTCGTCGCGGAAGCCGAACTGCACGAGGTCCTTGAGGTACAGCACGCCCACGACGTCATCCGCGTCGTCGTCGACGATCGGCACGCGGGAGACGCCCTTCTCGAGGAAGATCGTCATCGCCTCGCGCGTCGAGGTCGAGGCATCCACCGTCACCATGTCGGTGCGCGGCACCATCACGGCTCGGACGAACGTGTCGGTGAAATCGAACACCGAGTGGATCAGCTCGCGATCGTCCTCCTCGATGAGCTCGTTCTCGGCCGCCTCGTCGATGATGCTGAGCAGCTGCTCTTCGGAGGCGAACGACGAGCCGCGCGAGGAGCCCGGAGTGATGCGTGTGCCGAGGGCGACGAGACCGTGGGCGAGCGGCCCGAGGATGATGCGGACCCCGCGGATCACGGGGGCTGCCCCGCGCAGCAGGCCCTTCGCGTGGAGCCGGCCCACCGTGCGGGGGCTCGCTCCCACGACGACGTACGAGATGCCGGTCATGAGCACGGCGGCGGCGAGCATGGCCCACCAGATGCTGTTGAACAGGTCCACGAATGCGACGGTCACGAGTACGGCGGCGGTCGTCTCGGCGAGGACGCGGATGAAGATCACGGCGTTGGCGTGCGCGTCGGGGTCGTCGGCGATCTTGCGCAGGGAGGGCGAGTTGCGCCCGCCCGCTCCGAGCTCGGCGAGATCCGCGCGGGAGGTGACGCTGAGCGCCGCGTCGATCGCGACCATGAGGGCGCCGAACGCGAGCAGGAGCGCCGCGGCGACGAGAAGGAGGGCGGCGGTCATGCGCGAGGTCGTCGGCGTTCGGACGCCTGGAACGAGGTGATGAGCTCTCGCTGCAGTCCGAACATCTCGCGCTCCTCCTCCGGTTCGGCGTGGTCGAACCCGAGGAGGTGAAGGAGGCCGTGCGTGGTGAGGAGGATGAGCTCGTCGAGCGTCGAGTGCTTGGCGGCGACGGCCTGGGTCTCAGCAACCTGCGGGCACAGCACGATGTCGCCCAGGAGGCCCGCGGGCGTCGGGGCGTCCTCCGTGCCCGGACGCAGCTCGTCCATCGGGAAGCTCAGCACATCGGTGGGGCCGGGCTCGTCCATCCACTGCACGTGCAGCGCCTCCATGGCGCCCTCGTCGACGAGCAGGATCGCGACGTCGGCATCGGGGCTCACGTGCAGCTCGGCGAGGTTGTGCTCCATGAGGCGCAGCAGGACCGTCTCGTCGACGGCGATCCCCGATTCGTTGCCGATCTCGATGGTCATGGGCGTCCTCGCTTCGGAAGGTGGTCACGGGGTCCGCCGCCGCGCACGGTGGCGGCGCGTCGCTCGGCGCGGTTGGCGAACTCGGATGCCTCGTCCCGCTCGCGCCGCGCGGCGAGCCGGCGCTCGTCGTACTCGCTGTAGGCGTCGACGATGCGGCCGACGAGAGTGTGCCGGACGACGTCCTCGCTCGTCAGGTACGAGAAGTGGATGTCGTCGATCTCGCCGAGAACGCGGGTCACCAGCCGCAGGCCGGAGGCGCCCTGCGGCAGGTCGATCTGCGTGATGTCGCCGGTGACCACCATGCGCGTGCCGAAGCCCAGGCGCGTGAGGAACATCTTCATCTGCTCGGGCGTGGTGTTCTGCGCCTCGTCCAGCACGACGAACGAGTCGTTCAGCGTGCGGCCGCGCATGTACGCCAGCGGAGCGACCTCGATCGTTCCGGTCGCCATGAGCTTCGGCACGAGCTCCGGATCCATCATCTCGTTGAGCGCGTCGTACAGCGGGCGCAGGTACGGGTCGATCTTGTCGGTGAGCGTGCCGGGGAGGAAGCCGAGCCGCTCCCCCGCCTCGACGGCCGGCCGCGTCAGGATGATGCGGCTGACCTCCTTGCGCTGCAGCGCCTGGACCGCCTTCGCCATCGCGAGGTACGTCTTGCCGGTACCGGCGGGGCCGATGCCGAACACGATCGTGTTCTCCTCGATGGCGTCGACGTACGCCTTCTGACCCAGGGTCTTCGGGCGGATGACCTTGCCGCGCGACGAGAGGATCGCCTCTCCGAGCACTTCGGACGGCCGCGGCCCGCCCTCGCTGCGGAGGATGCGGTTCGACGAGGCGACGTCGTCCTCGCCGAGCGACTGCCCCGCCTTCGTCATCGCGACGAGCTCGTCGACGAGCGTCCGTGCCGCAGCCACTGCCGGCGCCTCGCCCGTGAGCGTGATCTCGTTGCCGCGCACGTGCACATCGACACCCGGATGCTCCTTCTCGACGACCCTCAGCAGGCGGTCCTGCGGACCCAGCAGCTGCACCATCGCGACGCCGTCGACCTCGACGTGGTCGCTCACGGTCTCATGAGCAGGTTGATCAGGCACCGACACTCTTCTCTTCGAGGCCTCCCCCGAGCACATGGGCGTGCACGTGGAAGATGGTCTGGCCCGCGTTGGGGCCGGTGTTGAACACGAGGCGGAAGTCCCCGTCGCCGTGCTCGGCGGCCAGCGTGTTGGCAAGGCCCACCAGTTCCGCCATGAGCGCCGGATCGCCGGCAGCGAGCTCGACGACGTTGCGGTACTCGTCGGTCTTGGGGATCACCAGCAGGTGCAGCGGCGCTCGCGGGGCGATATCCCGGATGGCGAATGCGTTCTCGGTCTCTGCGATGATCTCGGACGGGATCTCCCCCTCCAGGATGCGCGTGAAGATCGACGGCTCACTCATGCCGCAAGTCTACCGACGGGGCCCTTCGACGGGCCCGGCAACCGCGCGGTGAGCCGGGCTCACCGTCACCAGCGCCCGAGGGCCGTGCTGACGACGGCCAGCGCCGCGGGACCCGCGGTCGACGTGCGCAGCACCGTGTCGCCGAGGCGCACCAGTCGCGCGCCCGCACTCGCGAGGGCGTCGAGCTCCTC
>DATEOM010000492.1:0-18934 GCA_035274105.1 Microbacterium sp. | reverse complement strand
AGTGTCGGGCCGGGCGAGCTTCGAGCTCGTGCAGAAAGCCGTGATGGCCGGCATCCCGATCCTGTCCGCCGTCTCGGCGCCGTCATCGCTGGCCGTCGAACTGGCCACAGCCTCCGGACTCACCCTCGTCGGCTTCTCGCGGGGCACCTCGCTGAACGTCTACTCGCGCCCCGAGCGAGTGCGCGTGGCTGCCGCGGTGCGCTGACCGAGGAGATTCAGCCGCGGGTGGACGCGAGCTGCACGACGCACTGCGTCGGGTCGCAGGACGGCGCGATGCCCTCGACACGCAGCGGGCCGCCGGCCTGCGCGAGCACGCTGTCCATGAGCGCGACGTGCACGCTGCAGAGCACGCCGCGGTGCTCGGCGGCGGGCACGTGCGGGCACGGAGTCAGATCGACGGTGAGCTCGCGCTCGTCGACGAGGGGATCGAATCCGGCGTCGCCGAGGTCCTCGACGAGCGCGTCGAGCTGGTGCAGCGCGTCGGCGCCGAGCTCGGCATCCGTATCCGAGCCGTACACGCGACGCAGCAGGTCGCCGCGACGGGCCGCCTCCTCCGCCCGGCGGACGGCGACGGGGCTCGAGGCCTCGTCGGAGCCGGTGGCCGCGGAGTAGAGCATGCGCGGGCGGCCGCGCGTGGTGCGGTGCTCGGTCTCGGCGATCACGTACCCGGCGTCGATGAGGCGCTGCACGTGCTCGCGCACGGTGTTGGGGTGCAGACCGGTCGCTTCGACGAGCTCGGAGATCGCGCGCTGCGGGCGTTCCTGCAGGAGATGCATGATCTCGACCCGGGAGTAGCTCGAGATCGCGCTGTACCCGGTCGTCATGGTCCCATTATCGCGGGACGCCACGACGACCGGGTGCGCGAGCTCACGCGCGTGGGATCAGAACAGCTGGCCGAAGATCAGGATCGCGATGAAGAACACCGCGACGATGCCGACGATGATGGCGAGCGTGCGGCCGGAGAGCTTGGCGACGCCCCAGCCGACCAGCACGGGGATGGCGAACAGGAACAGCGCCACGATCCACCAGAACGCGGAGTAGGCACCGCTGGTCGCCTCCTCCAGGCGTCCGCCGAAGAGCGACTGCGTCGCGGGGTGGGTCGCGAAGCGCACCGCGATGGAGATGGGGACCGCCACGAACACGAAGACGACGAGTCCGATGAGCCAGCCCCACAGGGTGGCGCTTCCGCCGCCCGAGAGGACGCCCCCGTGGAGCTCGGGTTCGGGCTTCTGCTGCTGCTTGCCTGATGCCATGCGCATGACTCTAGTGGCGCGCGGTGGCGCGGCATCGCACGATTCGCACGAATCCGCCCCGGACATGGCGCTGTCCGCCGGCGGGGACGGGCGGACAGCGTCGGGGCGCCAGGGAGAGCCGCCACTGGGGGAGCGGTCTCCGCGCTCACCATCCACGATCGCCGTCCGTCAGGGGGTGGGGCTTCGGGGCGCGCGGTCGCAGGGTCTGAGAGAAAGGTACGCCCGCCCGCAGTCAGCACAAGGGGGATTGCCTGTGGGTCTCCTGAGTGCTAGCCGGGCACGCCGGTCACCGGTTCGCGGCTGCTCCCATGGTGGGATGGGAGCGACATGAGCCAGCCGCCGCCTGCCCCCGCTTCCGCCGCCGCGATCGCCGCCGCCGTGCGGGCGCGCGAGGTGACGGCGCAGGAGGTCGTCGAGGAGCATCTGGCGCGTATCGGGCGGGTCGATCCCGGCGTCAACGCGCTCACGGTCGTGTTCTCCGACCGTGCGCGGACGGCCGCCGCTCAGGTGGACGCGGCGCTTGCCGAGGGTCGCGATCCCGGTCCCCTCGCGGGTGTGCCGATGTCGGTGAAGGAGAACATCGACCTCACCTGGTCGGCCACGACGAACGGCTGGCGAGGGCTCGCCGACGCCGTGCCGGCCCGGGACGCCACGATCGTGCGCCGTCTGCGTGGGGCCGGGGCCGTGCCCATCGCACGCGGCAACATGCCCGACTTCGGCATGCGGTGGGACACCGACAACGACGTGTTCGGCCGCACCCTCAACCCGTGGAACCGACAGCGCAGCGCCGGCGGATCCAGCGGCGGCGACGCGGTGGCCGTGGCGACAGGCATGAGTGCCATCGGCCTCGGCAACGACTTCGGCGGGTCGCTCCGCCTTCCGGCGTACGCCGCGGGCGTCGTCGGACTCCGCCCTTCGCGGGGCCGCGTGCCACGCGCGGCGGTGCAGACGCAGCCGGTCGCGCTCACGCTGCAGGAGTTCTCCGTGAACGGACCGATGGCGGGCAGCGTCGACGACGTCGCACTGGCGCTCCGGGTGATGCAGGGATGGGATGCTGACGACCCGGTGTCGATCGCCGCGCCCGCGGTGCGCCCCGACGACGTGCCCCGGCGGGTCGGGGTCGTGCGCGAGATCGCAGGCCTGGCGGTGGATCGGGAGGTGGCCGGCGGGATCGACCGGGCCGCAGCATCCCTCGTCCGTGCCGGCTGGGAGGTCGTCGACGTCGATGTGCCGCTGCTCGAGGAGGCCGCGCTGCTGTGGCGGCGGCTGTCGTGCACCGACATGCTCATCTCGCTCGACCCGGCGGCTCTCGGTCAGCCGCTCGGTCGGTCGGCCACCGCTTTCTTGCGCGACAGCACCGCGGCGGCGCGCCCGTATGAATCGGCGCGCGAGTATGCGCAGGCGTGGGCGCGGCGGGCCGTCGTCGCGGCCGAGTGGCGGCGGCTCCTGGTCGAGGTGCCGCTGACCCTCGGACCGGTGTCGACCTCGCGTATGCGCGGACCGGACTACGACCTCGGCGGGCAGGAGGCCGCCGATGGTGCGTGGCGAGACCTGTGGCTCACCGTGGTCGTCAACTTCCTCGGGCTGCCCGCACTCGCGCTGCCCACCGGCCTCGGGAGCGACGGCATGCCCACGGGCGTTCAGCTCATCGGCCCCGCGTTCGGCGAAGAGGTGCTGTTCGAGGCGGGGCGTGCGATCGAGGCCGCGGTTCCGGGTCTTCCCCCGCTTCCGTCGCTCGTCTGAGGGCTACGGGATCGGCGTCTCCGGCGGCTGCGGGAACGACGGCTCCTCGGGGTGCGGCGCGAGAGGCTCTTCGGGCCACGGCGCGTTCGGCTCGTCCGGCGGCTGAGGGATGCCGGGGCCCGGACCCGGGTCAGGGTTTCCGGGCGCGGGCGAACCGGGCGCCGGCGGCATCTCGCCCGGCGCGGTCTGGCCCGGCAGCGGTTCGGGGACGGTGGGGTCGGTCATGTCGTCTCCTGCGGGGGATCGATGGGGCGCGGCGCGCTCCTGGACGTGATTCCAGCCTGCGGAGGGAAGGGCGGCCGGGCGAGGCCCTTGACCAGGCCCGGCGAAGCGATTACGGCACGCTCCGTAGGCTGGAGGGGTGGCATCCGTTCTCAACATCTCGGCGTATCTGTTCACGCGCATCGACGACACCGGCGAGCTGCGCCCGCGTCTGCGCGAGCGCGCGATCGCTGCGGGCTTGAAGGGCACGATCCTGCTCGCCGAGGAGGGGATCAATCTCTTCCTGGCGGGAGACGCCGACGCGGTGCGCGGTTTCGTCGACGAACTGCGGCGCGATGAGCGCTTCGCGGCCCTGACCACCAAGGAGAGCTGGTCGGCGGAACAGCCGTTCGGCAGGATGCTGGTCAAGGTCAAACGCGAGATCATCCGCATGGACCATCCCACGATCCGTCCCGAGGGCAACCGAGCGCCCGCCGTCGCGCCTGCGACGCTTCGTCGCTGGCTGGACCGCGGCCACGACGACGACGGTCGCGAGGTTGTGCTGCTCGACACGCGCAACGCGTTCGAGGTCGACTACGGCGCCTTCGACGGGGCGCTCGACTGGCGCATCGAGCGGTTCACGCAGTTCCCGGATGCGGCGACCGCCGCGGCGCCCGACCTCGAGGGCAAGACGGTGGTGAGCTACTGCACCGGCGGCATCCGCTGCGAGAAGGCCGCGATCTTCCTGCGCGAGGCCGGCGTCGACGCGTACCAGCTGGACGGCGGCATCCTCGGGTACTTCGAGCACGTCGGCGGCGACCACTGGAACGGCGAATGCTTCGTGTTCGATGAGCGGGAGGCGCTGACCCCGGGCCTCGCACCGAGGTCGGGGGCGCTCGCGTGAGCGCCTCCGAGCCGACCGGCGCGACGCGTCCCGTCGGTCGCTCGACCGTCCTGGTCGCACTCGCGGTCGACGTCGTGCTGGTGATCGCGTTCGCCGCCGTCGGTCGCGCGAGCCACGACTCCGACGTCTGGACCGGTCTGTGGCAGACGGCCTGGCCGTTCCTCGCGGCGCTGGGGATCGGCTGGCTCGTGACTCGGGCGTGGCGGGCACCCGCGGCGCCCGTGCGCACCGGACTGGGCGTCTGGGCGATCACGGTCGGTGGTGGGATGCTGCTGCGCTGGGTCTCGGGTCAGGGCACCGCGCTTCCGTTCATCATCGTGGCGTCGCTGACGCTGCTGGTCGCGCTGGTGGGATGGCGCGTCATCGTGGCGATCGTGCGGCGCGTGCGCCGGCGCTGACCCGCCACGGTGGCCGCGGCATCCTGACTCCCGCATCAACGGTGCGCGAACGCCTGCAGCGTCGCGTCGGGCGGCAGGTCGGCGAACCACACCTCGAACGGCACCGGTGTGCCGTCGCCGGGCACATCCTCCACGTAGGCCGTGGCGGCGGCGACGATCGCGCCGTCGGCGGCGCGGGCCAGGGCGGTGACGCTGACGTATCGCTGGTCTTCTGCGAATCGGGCGCTCAGCGTCCCCGTCGCGGAGGTCGCGGTGCTGTCGCTCGACGACCGGGCGATGCCGTCCACGGTGAACGATCCGGTCTCGTCGGCGGGCGACAGCGTCGCATCGCTGGCCCGGGGGACGGTGACGTCGATGCTCGTGAGCTGTGTATCGCCCACCTCGAAGAAGTACCCGACGACCGCGGTGCGGCCCGCGAGGAGGGTCGCGAAGGCACTCGACGGCGCCACGGTCGACCCGTCTTCGGTCACGGCGCGGACCTCCATGTACGCGTCGAAGACATAGTCCGCATTGGAGTTGTCGACGACCACGGCATACCACCACACGTCGTCGTACTCGTGCCCGAACGCGGTCTCGACGACCGTGGGCTGCACGGGCGGAGCGAACTCGGCGCCGGGATCGGGCTGCCCGTCCGATCCCGGGGCGGCGATCCCGGGCACGGAGTAATCCTCGTAGTACTGGCTGTCTTCGTCGCCCGGCTCGGCGCCGCCGCCGAACGACGAGGCGAACGATCCGAACGCCCACGCGATGGTGAGCACGACGGTCAGGATCCCGCCGAGGACGGACGTGATCAGAGCGCCGACGCCGATGCCCTTCCCGCCCTGGTTGCGGCTGACCAGCGCCACGATCGAGAGCACGAAGGCCGCGAACAGGAGCAGGAAAGACAGCCAACCGGAGCCGAACGAGCCGGCCACATACGGGGCGAACGCCAGGAGGACGCCGGCGGCTGCGAGGATCAGCGCGATGATGGCGAGCGTCTTGGGCCGGCCGTCGCGTCCACCGGACGGTGGCGATGCGGCGACGGCCTGATTCGCCGACCAGCCGAGTGAGCCGGGGTACCCGGGTGTGCCGCCGTAGCCGGGAGTGACGGAGGAGCCGGGCGCCGGCGCCGCGGTGGGGCGCGCGTACGGCGGGAACGCGGAGGCGGTGGCGCCTGCTCCGAGGTCGCCGCCGGGCAGCGAGTAGCCCTGCGGGGCGGCGTAGTGGACGGGGGTGCCCACCGGGGGTGCCGGTTCGCCGGTCTCGGGAGCCGCATAGGCGGGGACGGCGTACTGCGGTGCGCCGAGATCGGGTGCGCTGTAACGCCGTGCGGCTCGAGGGTCGTCATGCGCCAGCGGATCGGATGCGCCGGCGGCGACGGGCTCACCCTGCGCGCCCGGAGTCACGGGATCGGACATGAGGCTCCTCTGCTCGGTCTCCTGGGCCCAACCTAGCGAAACGCCGGTGCCCGTCAGCGCGACAGCGCCTCCTCCGCGGCCCGAGCGGGCGGCGAAGGAGGCGCTGCGCGGTCGCGGCCGAAGGTCAGCTCAGGTCGTTGGCCGCGAGCCAGTCCTTGGCGATGTCTTCGGACGAGCGCTGGTCCACCGTCGACTCGACGTTCAGGGCGACGAGGCCCTCGGGCGTCAGCGCGGCGCTCACCGCGTTGATCACCTCGGCGATCTCGTCGGCGATGTCGGCGTTGACGACGGGCACGACGTTCGACGCGAGGAACAGGCCCTCGGGGTCTTCGAGCGTCACGAGGTCGTCGGTCTTGATGCGCGGGTCGGCGCTGTAGACATTGGCGACCTGGATGTTCCCGGCCACCAGTTCGTCGACGGTGGTGTCGGCAGTCGGGTTGAACGAGACCGTCACGCCGTAGACGTCCTCAAGACCCGTGGGGCCGTACGGGCGCTCCTCCAGCTCGGGCGCGCCGCCGAGGACGAGTCCGTCGATGCCGGCGAGATCGGCGATCGACGTGAGGTCGTTCTCCTCGGCGAAGGCGGCCGTGACGTTGTACGAGTCCTGGTCGGTCGCGGGCGACTGGTCGAGGACCGTGAGGCCCTCGGGCAGCGCTTCCTGCAGTGCCGCGTAGACGTCGTCCGAGGTGGTCGCGGTCGTGTCCGGCTCGAAGTACTGCAGCAGGTTGCCGGTGTACTCCGGGAAGAGGTCGATGGAGCCGTCCTCGAGCGACGGGATGTACGCGTCGCGCTGGCCGATGTTGAAGTCGCGCTCGACCGTGAAGCCGGCGCCCTCGAGCGCCTGCGCGTAGATCTCGGCGATGATCTCGTTGGAGTAGTAGGCCTGCGAGCCGATGACGATTGTCGACGACGAGTCGCCGGAGTCGCCGTTCTCGGTGCTCTCACCGCTGATGGGGTCGCTGGACGCGCAGCCGGCGAGGGCGAGCGCGGCGATCGCGGTTCCGGCGAGCGCAGCCGCGAGACGGGTTCGTGCTGTGGACATTGTGGTTCCTCCGGTGTGGTGGTGAGGGTTCAGGGGGACGTCTGCGGGACGGTGAGCGGCGCAGGCGCCGGACGAGGGGCACGCACGCGCGAGCCGTCGGTGCGCGGAACGGCGAACTTCGCGAGCAGGGCGAAAAGGCCGTCGAGCACGAGCGCGAGTGCGACGACGACGATCGAAGCACCGAGGATCTCGCCGAAATCGCGCAGTGCGATGCCCTGAAGGATGTAGAAGCCGAGTCCGCCGACGCCGATGTACGCGCCGATCGTGACGGTCGCGACGACCTGCAGTGTGGCCGAGCGGAGCCCGCCGATCAGGAGCGCGAGCCCCAGCGGCACCTCGATGCGGAACAAGATCTGCCACTGCGTCATGCCCACCGCGCGACCGGCATCGATGACCGTGCGGTCGATCGCCTCGATGCCGGCGTATGCCCCGGCGAGGATCGACGGGATGGCCAGCACCACGAACGCGACGACCGCAGCCTCCGTCTTCAGACCGACCCCGAACACCAGGTACAGGAGGACGACGAGGCCGAGCGCGGGGAGAGCGCGCGCGGCGCCCGAAAGGAACACCGCGAGCTCGCGGCCCCTTCCCGTGTGACCGATGAGCCATCCCACGGGGATCGCGATGACGGCGGCGATCGCGACGGAACCGAACGTGTATGCCAGGTGCTGGGCGATCGCCGTCGGGAGGGGCAGCGAGCCCGTCAGCCGATCCGGCGAGAAGATCCAGGCGAAGGCCTCGAAGAGCACGTTCACGCGGTCACCGCCCGCGGTCGAGCCCGGTGGGCGGTCGCCGTCCGGCGCGTCCAGGGCATGAGAGCGCGACCCGCCAGCATCAGAAGGAGGTCGATGAGGACGGCGATCACGACGACGGCGATGACTCCGGCAAGCACCTCCGCCGTGATGCGGCGCTGGAAGCCGTTCGTGAACAGATAGCCGAGGTTGTCGACGCCGATCAGAGCGCCGACCGTCGCCAGTGAGATCGTCGACATCGCCGTCACGCGGAGCCCGGCCAGGACGACCGGGCCGGCCAACGGGAAGTCCACCGTCCAGAAGCGTCGCCACGTGCCGAAGCCGACGGCGACGGCGGCGGCACGCGCGGTCGTATCGACGGAGGCGAGTCCGTCCGTCACCGATCGCGTCAGGATGGCGACCGCATAGATCGTCAGCGCGACGACGAGGTTCAGTTCGGAGAGATAAAAGATGCCGAACAGCGTCGCGAGCAGGGCGAACAACGCGAATGAAGGGATCGTGTAGAGCAGCCCGATCACAGTCAGCACCGGGCCGCGCAGCCAGGTGTACCGGAACGCCAGCCAGCCCAGCGGGACGGACAGCACGAACCCGGCGACGATGGCCGTGATGCTCTGACGCAGCTGGTCGACGGTCAGCGCCCAGATCAGGTCGAGGTTGTCGACGACCCAGCTCACGGCCCGTCCTCCACCAGCACGCCCTGCGTGCGGCCCGCGGCGTCGACGAGGACCGTGCCGTGCTCGGTCTGCTTGGCACGCAGCGCCCGCGCGCCGCGCTCGACCCCGATGAAGTCGGCCACGAAGTCGCTCGCCGGGTTCTCGATGATCTCGCTGGGGCTGCCGATCTGCGCGATGCGCGCGCCCTTCTCGAGGATCACGACCTGATCGCCGAGCAGGAACGCCTCGTCGATGTCGTGCGTGACGAAGACGATCGTCTTGTCGAGCTCCTTCTGCAGGCGGAGCGTCTCGGTCTGCAGCTCACGGCGCACGATGGGGTCGACCGCACCGAACGGCTCGTCCATCAGCAGGATGTTGGGGTCGACGGCGAGGGCGCGGGCGACGCCGACGCGCTGCTGCTGGCCGCCGGACAGCTGGCTCGGGTAGCGCTTGGCGAATCCGCGCTCGAGGCCGACGACATCCATGAGCTCGAGCGCACGCTCGCGCGCCTTCGCCTTCGGGACGCCGTTCAGCACCGGCACGGTCGCGATGTTGTCGATGACGGAGAAGTGGGGAAGGAGGCCGGCGTTCTGCAGCACGTAGCCGATGCCTCGGCGGAGCGCGACGGGGTCGCGCTGCGAGATTGGCTCGTCGTCGATCGTGATCACGCCGGCGCTCGGGTCGACGAGCCGGTTGATCATCCGCAGCAGCGTCGTCTTGCCGCTACCCGACGAGCCGACGAGCACGGTGGTCTTGTGCGCGGGGATGAGCACGCTGAAGTCCTCGACGGCGGCCGTGCCATCGGGGTACTGCTTCGAGACCCCACGGAATTCGATCGCCATGCTGCCCTTTCGGCCGGGGTTCCCAGATAACCACAGGCCGCGGACATGGCGGCTCGGACTGGACAGACGCCGTAACCTGCGCCATCCTTCCGTCTGCGCGCGCTGCGGGCAACCACTTCGCCGGTGTCGCCGCCGGCGGCTACGGTGGGGCGCATGACTGCTCGGGAGTACGACCTCATCGTGATCGGCGGCGGTCCTGTCGGCGAGAACGTCGCCGACAGGGCGACCCAGGGCGGCCTGTCGGTCGTCGTGGTCGAGAGCGAGCTCGTCGGCGGCGAGTGTTCCTACTGGGCGTGCATCCCTTCGAAGGCGATGCTGCGGGCGGGCGCCGCAGTGCGTGCCGCGCAGCGCGTGAAGGGCGCCGCCGAGGCGGTGACCGGAGCCGTCGACGTGGCCAGAACCCTGGTCCGTCGCGACGAGCTCGTGCACAACTGGGACGACACGTCGCAGGTCGAGTGGCTCCAGGGCGCCGGCATCGATCTCGTCCGCGGCCATGGGCGCCTCACGGGCGAGCGCGAGGTCACTGTGACCGACGCCGACGGCGCCGAGCAGGTTCTCCTCGCACGCCACGCGGTTGTCGTCTCGACCGGCTCGGCGGCGCTCCTGCCCGGCATCCCGGGCCTGCGCGAGGTCGGCCCGTGGACGAGCCGTGAGGCGACCGGCGTGCGCGACGTTCCGACCTCGCTGGTGGTCCTCGGCGGGGGAACCGTCGGGAGCGAGATGGCGACGCTGTACACGTCGTTCGGCTCGGCCGTGACCGTCATCGCCCGCTCCGGCCTGCTGCGCGGTGTCGAGCCGTTCGCCGGCGAGGCGGTCGAGAAGGCGCTCGTCGACGCCGGGGCGACCGTCAAGACGGGCGTCGAGGTCGAGCAGGTCTCACGTGGCGACGACGGCGAGGTCGTGCTGGCGCTGTCCGACGGGTCGGAGGTGCGGGCCGCCGAGGTGCTGGTGGCGACCGGACGGGTGCCGCGCACCGAGGACCTCGGCCTGGAGACGGTCGGACTCGAGCCCGGCTCGTGGCTCGACGTCGACGACACGCTGCGGGTGCGCGGGATCGACTGGCTGTACGCCGTCGGCGACGTCAACCACCGCGCGCTGCTCACGCACCAGGGCAAGTACCAGGGACGCGCCGCAGGCGACGTGATCGCCGCGCGGGCGAAGGCGGCCGAGGTCGACGACGGCCCGTGGGGGAGGCACGTCGCGACGGCCGATCACACGGCAGTGCCGCAGGTGATCTTCACCGACCCGGAGATCGCGGCGGTCGGGCACACCGAGGCGTCGGCCCGCGAGGCCGGTCTCAGCATCCGTGTCATCGATTACGACCTCTTCTGGATCGCGGGCGCGAGTGAGGTCGCCGACGACTATCAGGGTCGGGCGCGTGCGATCGTCGACGAGGATCGCCGCGTGCTCGTCGGCGCGACGTTCGTCGGGCAGGACGTGGGCGAGATGCTGCACGCGGCCACGATCGCGATCGTCGGCGAGGTTCCGATCGAGCGTCTGTGGCACGCGGTGCCGTCGTATCCGACGATCAGCGAGGTGTGGCTGCGGTGGCTCGAGGAGTACGGCCGCTGACCGACGGCACTGCGGGGGCGAGGGTACGGTGGCTGACCGGCACTACTGCGGCGGCGCGGGGTACGGCCGCTCCTTGAGGAGCGTCGCCAGGTGGGCGGCGTTGCGCGCGAGGGTGGCCGTCGCGGTGGCCACCTCCTCCGGCGTCGCGGCCAGATCCTTGTAGTCGACGGTGTGCATGGCCTCGCCGTTCCAGTACACGCCTCCCTGCGACGGGATCGTGAATCCGACGTCGCCCAGCGCCTGATAGGCATCGGCGATGATGGCGTGGGCGCCGTCCTCGTTCCCGACGACGACCGCGACCGCGACCTTGCCGGCCAGAATCGCCCTGCCCTCGTCGTCGGTCTCGGACAGCTCGGCGTCGAGGCGCTCCAGCACGCGCTGCGCGACGCTCGACATATGTCCCATCCAGGTGGGCGTCGCGAAGACGAGGATGTCGGCCGCCATGACCTTTTCGCGGATCCGCGGCCACTCGTCGCCGTCGCCCATGTCGGCGTCGACACCCGGCCGCACGTCGAAGTCGACGACGCGCACCTGCTCGCCTTCGACGTCGTGCTGCGACAGCGCGTCGAGGACCTGTTGGGCGAGCAGCTCACCGCTCGACTCTCCGGGGGACGGCTTGAGGGTGCAGTTCAGTGCGAGTGCGCGGAGCATGAGGGTTCCTTTCGCGTTCCCGGCACGCTACGCACCCGGCGTGCTCACGGCTCGGGGGTTGACACAGGATGCCCGGAGTGCCGCGAGGTACGGTGTCCCCCCACCGTCGCCCCGAGGAGGTCCGTGATGCGTCCCGAGCCCGCGCCCGTCGGTCCCGGCCAGGAATCGGTGTGGGACTACCCCCGCCCGCCGCGCGTGGAGCGGGTCGTGCGCAGAGCGCGGATACGTCTGGGCGGCGAGGTCATCGTCGACACGGAGGACGTCATCCGCGTCCTCGAGACGAGCCATCCGCCGGTGTACTACCTGCCCATCCCGGCATTCGCCGAGGGAACGCTCACGCCCGGCGAGGGGTCGTCGTACTGCGAGTTCAAAGGGGGTGCCGCCTACTTCGATGTGCGCGGCGGCGCCGAGATCCGTCCGCGCGCGGCGTGGACGTATCCGCGTCCGGCCGCGGGCTTCGAGCAGCTCGCGGGACGCGTCGCGGTGTACGCCCGCGAGATGGACGGCTGCACCCTCGACGGCGTCGAGGTCGTGCCCCAGCCGGGGCGCTTCTACGGCGGATGGATCACTCCCGAGATCGTCGGTCCGTTCAAGGGGGTCGCGGGCTCGATGGGCTGGTGAGACACCGGATGCTGCAGCATCCGTCCCGCGAACCGCACAGCGAACCCTCAGGCCCGGGCCTTGTCCACCGATATATCGGTGGGTATCGTCAGGGTGTCGGCACACACTCGTTCAGGAGGTCGTCATGAGCGGTTCGTTCCCGGGATTCGGTCCCCGTTCTTCAGGGCAGGGCTCGGGCCTTCCGAGCAGCTTCTGGGACGCGATGGACCAATTGAAAGACACATTCGAGCGCAGCTTCTCCCCGCGCGTCGCCAAGGGGGATGTGCGGGCAGCGGTGCTCGCGATCCTCGCCGAGAAGCCCATGCACGGGTACCAGATCATCCAGGAGATCGAGACGCGCAGCGACGGCGCGTGGAAACCGAGCCCCGGCTCGGTGTATCCGACGCTGCAGCTGCTCGCCGATGAGGGGCTCGTCGCCGCCGAGGAGTCGAACGGCAAGAAGACGTACTCGCTCACCGAGGCGGGCCGCGCCGAGGCGGCCGCCGCCGAGGGGCAGTCGGCACCGTGGGAGTCGGCCGGGTCACGCGATTCCGGACGCGCCACCGCGCTGCCGAAGGCCGGTGCGAAGCTCGCGCAGGCGGCCGCGACCGTCGGTCGCAGCGGCACGCCGGAGCAGGTGGCGAAGGCCGTCGAAGTGCTCGACGACGCGCGGCGTAAGCTCTACTCGATCCTGGCTCAGGACTGACCGCCGGCTCACCGGCAGGGCGTCGGTCCGGGCCCACGGGGTCAGGGTGGGCGCGCACGATCCCGGGCGACCGGGGACGCGGGCACCCCGCAATCCGCTGACCAGCACCGCCGAGGAGCTTCGATGGCCGACGTCGGGAACTCGCGCGCCCGCTATCGCCGGATCCTGCGCTTCGCCGGCCGGTACATCGCCCAGGCATGGTGGTTCGAGCTCGTCCTGCCCCGGTTCGGCTTCGGCGCGCTCGCCGCGCGTGGTCGCACCCGGCGACTGCAGAACGTCGCGCGCAAGTTCCACGTGCTCGCCGTCCAGTACGGCGGGCTCATGATCAAGGTCGGCCAGTTCCTGTCGTCCCGGCTCGACGTGCTGCCACCCGAGATCACCAAGGAACTGGAGGGCCTCCAGGACGAGGTCCCGCCGGTGGCCTTCCCCGCGATCCGCGAGCTCGCCGGGGCCGAGCTCGGCGTCCCGCTCGGTCGCGCGTTCGAGTGGGTCGACGAGACACCCGTGGCCGCAGCATCCCTCGGCCAAGCGCATCGCGCGCGACTGACGCCGGCCGACGCCGCCGAGACCGGGTTCGCCGACGTGGTCGTCAAGGTGCAGCGGCCAGGCATCGAGGAGATCGTCGACGTCGACCTGGCGGCGCTGCGCCGCGTGGCCGGCTGGCTCACCCGCGTGCGCGTCGTGCGCGACCATGTCGACCTGCCCGCGCTGGTGGAGGAGTTCGCCCACACCAGCCGCCAGGAGATCGACTACCTGCACGAGGCGCAGAACGCTGAGCGGTTCGCCACCGACTTCGCCGGCGACTTCCGCGTCACGGTTCCCGAGATCGCGTGGGAGCGCACGACGCGGCGGGTGCTGACCCTGGCCGACGTGACCGCGATCAAGATCAACGACGTCGACGGTCTGCGGGCGGCGGGCATCGACCCGGCCGAGGTCGCCGTCGAGTTCGCGAACGTGATGTTCGATCAGCTGTTCCTCCGCGGCTTCTTCCACGCCGACCCCCACCCCGGGAACATCTTCGTGACCCCGGTGACGCGGGCTGCCGGCGACACCCGGCACGCGTGGACCCTCACCTTCATCGACTTCGGGATGATGGGCGAGGTCCCCGACACGCTGCGGCACAACCTGCAGCGGCTCATGATCGCGGTCGCCTCGCGCAACAGCGCCCAGATGATCGACAGCATCCGCGCCGTCGGCGTGCTCCTGCCGTCGGCCGACACGGTCGAGCTCGAGCGCGCGATGACGGCGCTGTTCGCGCGCTTCGGCGGCATGGGCTTCGCGGAGCTGCAGGAGGTCGATCCGCGCGAGTTCCGGCAGTTCGCCAAGGAGTTCGGCGACGTGATGCGGTCGCTGCCGTTCCAGCTTCCCGAGAACTTCCTGCTGATCATCCGCGCCGTCTCGCTCACCAGCGGCATGTGCAGCTCGCTCGATCCCGCCTTCAACGTGTGGGACGCCGTCGAGCCCTACGCCGCCCGCCTGCTGCGCGACGAGCGGGGCAACGCGGCGAAGGCGATCGCGCAGGAGGCGGTGTCGACCGCGGGCGTGATGGCCCGCCTGCCGCGTCGCCTGGACGACATGGTCACGCGCATCGAGGACGGCCGCCTCGTCGCCGATGTGCCGAAGCTCGACCGCTGGCTGCGCCGCCTCGAGCGCCTGATCCGTCGGGTCGTGGCCGCCGTGCTGTTCGCCGGACTCCTCATCAGCGGGGCCGTGCTGCGCGCCGAAGACCTCACGGTCGGCACCGTGCTGATGATCGGCTCGCTCGTGCCGCTGCTCTACGCGCTGTTCGCGGGCTTCTCCGGCCGGCGCGGGCCGCACGACTGAGCGCGCGCCGGCGGACACCTCACCCGCTACGGTGGCACCCAGGAACTCGTCTCCGGGGGTGCGTGTGGTCTGGGCGGTGATCGTGCGGGTCGCGGATCTGCTGGTGCAGCTGGGGCTGATCTGGCTCGGCCTTCGCATGTTCGTCTCGGACGACGACTCCGTCACCATCGACGCGCTCGTCGCATGGTGCACGCTGGGCGGCCTCTACTGGCTCGCATCCGTGATCGCCGTCGGCACGAGTGTCAGGCGATCACGGACCGCCGCCCCACGGTGGATCGGACGTTTCGACGCGCACCCGGTGGTCGCTGCGATCAGCGTGACGGCGACCTTCCTCGCCAGCATCGTCGGGCTCATCGCCGCCACCGAGCTCCTCGCGCTTCGCAACGATCCCGACTGGGCGAACTGGGTCGAGCCGGTCGGCGTGGTCGCGATGCTGCTGTCGTGGGCGCTGTACCACTGGGGCTTCTCACGGATCTACGACCGCAGGTACCGGATCTCGGATGTTCCTCCGCTCATCTTCCCCGGTACCGACAGCCCGAGACTGGCGGACTTCGTGTACTTCTCGTTCACGAACGCGACCAACTTCTCGGTGTCGGACGTGCAGGTGGTGACGACACGGATGCGGTGGACCGTCGTCTGGCACACGACCACGAGTTTCTTCCTCAACGCGCTCATCATCGTGCTGGCGTTCAGCACGATCATCAACGCGTGAGCGCGGCTCTCTAGACTGCCAGCACGGGCGCCCGCGCACGGCGCTCTCCGCGTGCGAGCAGAGGAGTGGCGATGCAGCTGGGAATGGTGGGTCTGGGCCGGATGGGCGGCAACATCGTCCGGCGCCTCATGCGGGACGGCCACGAATGCGTCGTGTACGACGTCAGCCCCGATGCCGTGACGGCTCTCGCGGCCGAGGGGGCGGTCGGATCCGACAGCCTCGCCGATCTCGTATCGAAGCTCGAGGCACCGCGCGCGGTCTGGCTCATGATCCCCGCGGGGCTCACGGGCAAGGTCGTCGACGAGGTCGCCGGGCTGCTCGATGCGGGCGACATCATCATCGACGGCGGCAACTCGAACTACCGCGACGACGTGCGCCGAGCGGCCGCGCTGCGCGACAGCGGCATCCACTACGTCGACGTCGGGACGAGCGGCGGCGTGTTCGGCCTCGAGCGCGGATACTGCCTGATGGTCGGCGGGCCGGACGAGGCGTTCGCACGCCTCGAGCCGATCCTGCGCACGATCGCCCCCGGGAGCGGCGAGGTCGAGCGCACACCGGGTCGCGCCGGAGACTTCAGCCCCGAAGAGCTCGGTTACCTCCACTGCGGGCCGTCCGGCGCCGGCCACTTCGTGAAGATGGTGCACAACGGCATCGAGTACGGCGTGATGGCGGCGCTCGCCGAGGGCCTCAACATCCTCGAGCACGCGGATGCCGGTGTTCAGGAGGCCGAGCACTCGGCCGAGGTCGCACCGCTCGAGGAGCCCGAGTTCTACCAGTTCACGATCGACACCCCGAAGGTCGCGGAGCTGTGGCGCCGCGGCTCGGTGATCTCGTCGTGGCTGCTCGACCTGACCGCGGCGGCGCTCCATGGCAACCCGACGCTCGACGGGCTCGCGGGCCGCGTGTCCGATTCCGGTGAAGGGCGATGGACGGTGAAGGCCGCCGTCGACACAGGTGTTCCGGCGCCGGTCCTCGCGGCATCCCTCTTCGAACGGTTCGCGTCGCGCGACGAGGACCACTTCGCCAACCAGGTGCTCTCGGCGATGCGGCTGCAGTTCGGCGGTCATCAGGAGCTGCCCGCGGGCGATGTGCTGGAGGCGGGCTCGCGCAAGTCCGAGTCGTCGAGCAGCGGCCAGTCGGAGACGGCGCAGGACGCGTCGTGACCAAGCTCGACCTCAAGAAGTCGATCGCGACGTACACCGCACCGCGAGGGTCGTTCGAGATCGTCGACCTCCCTCCGATGCGGTACCTCATGGTCGACGGCCACGGCGACCCGAACACATCGGACGACTACGGCGACGCCGTGGCAGCGGTGTTCGGCGTCGCCTACAAGCTCAAGTTCCTGAGCAAGGGCGAGCTCGGCCGCGACTACGTCGTGATGCCGCTCGAAGGACTCTGGTGGTCCGACGACATGGCGGCTTTCACCTCCGAGCGCGACAAGTCGCGCTGGAGCTGGACGATGATGAGCCTGGTTCCCGAATGGCTCGACGACGGCCACGTCGAGCGGGCGCGCGAGGCGGCCGTGGCCAAGGGCGGTTCGCCCGGCCTCGGTCGTCTGCGGCTGGAGGAGCTCGCCGAGGGCACGTGCGTGCAGACCCTCCACGTCGGGTCGTACGACGCCGAGGCGCCGGTCCTCGCCGAGATGCACGACGGCTTCATCCCCGGGGCCGGTCTGCGAATGCGCGGCCGGCACCACGAGGTCTACCTCGCCGACCCCCGCCGCACGGCTCCCGAGAAGCTCCGGACGATCCTGCGCCAGCCTGTCGAAGCAGCGGCGTAGCGCCCCGTTTCCTGCGCGGCGTCGGCGGTGCCGCGGTGGAGGGTGCGTGCTTCACCAGCGGCGGCATGGACGATGGATGCCGCGACCCGGCCGGGTCGCGGCATCCATTTCTCGTCTGTTCCTACGCCGTGGCGTCGGCGCGCTTGGGGAGCACCCAGCCCGCCCGCGGGAAGTGGCAGGTGTAGCCGTTGGGGATGCGGATCAGGTAGTCCTGGTGCTCGGGCTCGGCCTCCCAGAACGGGCCCTCGGGCTCGATCGTGGTGACGGCCTTGCCCGGCCAGAGACCCGAGGCGTCGACGTCGGCGATGGTGTCGCGTGCGACCTCGGCCTGCTCGGGGGAGAGCGGGAAGATCGCGGAGCGGTAGCTCGAGCCGATGTCGTTGCCCTGCCGGTTCAGGGTCGACGGGTCGTGGATCTGGAAGAAGAACGCCAGGATGTCGCGGTACGTGGTCTTCGTGGGGTCGAAGACGATCTCGACGGCCTCAGCGTGACCGGGGTGCTTGCGGTAGGTGGCGTGCGCGTTCTCGCCGCCGGTATAGCCGACACGGGTGTCGAGCACGCCGGGCTGGCGGCGGATCAGGTCCTCCATGCCCCAGAAACAGCCGCCCGCGAGGACGGCCGTCTCGGTGCCGGGGGTGCGGGTGATCTCGCCGGTGTCGAAGGGACCGCTGGTCATGATGCGTGCTCCTGGTTCTCGGTGGTGAAGAGGTGTCGGTAGGCGCCGTAGCCCTCGTCCTCGAGCGACGAGGCGGGTACGAAGCGCAGTGCGGCCGAATTCATGCAGTATCTCAGGCCCCCGGCCTGCCGTGGGCCGTCGGGGAAGACGTGACCCAGATGGCTGTCGGCGCCCGACGAGCGCACCTCGGTCCGCGGCAGCAGCAGCTTCCAGTCCTTCTTGGTCGAGACGGCGTCGGGCTCGATGGGCTTGGTGAAGCTCGGCCATCCGGTTCCGCTGTCGTACTTGTCGGTCGACGAGAAGAGCGGCTGGCCCGAGACGACGTCGACGTAGATGCCGGGCTCGTGGTTGTTCCAGTACGCGTTCCGGAAGGCGGGCTCGGTGCCCTCCTCCTGCGTGACGCGGTACTGGGTGTCGGTGAGACGGCTCAGCGCCTCGGGGGTCTTGCGGTAGTCGTTGCTCACGATTCCTCCAGTTCGACGCGGCTGGCTGCGGCGTCATAAGGAAGAACGGATGCCTCGTCCCTTTTGGTCCCTCGAACCTGGGAGCGCGCCGTGAGTTCCGGTCCGTTCGCACGGAGTCGTGGTGCGACCGCGACGGTCGAGGACGGCACCATGACGGAGGTGCGGCTTGTGAAGGTCAGCCCCGATCGGTCAGCAGTCCGACGCGCGACACCACGAACCCCGCGACGACCGCGCCGAGGCCTCCGGCGGCCATGTCGCCGATCGTGTCCTGGTAGGTCACGAAGATGTCGGGGGCGATCAGGGTGCGGCCCGCCCACTCGAGCATCTCCCAGACCGCGCTGAGCGCGAGGCCGAGCACGGTGACCAGGACCACGGGCGTCGCCCGCCGCGTCCCGTCTGCCAGCGGGACGGGCACGATCCCGAGGCGTGCCAGCACCACGTAGGCCATCGCCGCGAGCATGCCGGTGCACACGACGTGCACGACGAGGTCCCACACCGCGACCGATTCGTAGCGATCGAGCACATTGCTCCACGCGGCGACCAGGACCGTGACACAGAAGGCGATGTCGAAACCGGGCCGCACACCCGCAAAACGGGGGACCACCAGCGCGAGCATCGAGAGCGCGACGATGCCGCCGTCGCCCGGCGCCCACCAGAGGAAAGCGGCGAGCACGCCGAGCAGGCCGAGCAGGCGGACGGCGTCGGCCGTCCACGCGCCGGCGCCGCGGGGAGGCGCGAGGAAACGGTCGATCAACGCTGCTCCT
>DATEOM010000491.1:0-6123 GCA_035274105.1 Microbacterium sp. | reverse complement strand
CGACCTCGAGCTCGGGGATGCTCGACTCACCGGGCCCCGGAACATGGGCGTGAGAGAAGTGCTCGTCATAGGTGGACACCGCGACTCCTTCGTTCGGCGACGATCCCAGCGTAGATCCGCCCGCGGTCAGCGCACCCGCAGCTCCTCCGGCAGCACGACGACGTCGACCAGTGCACCGTTGCGCCAGACCGTCATCTCCATGCGGCGACCGATCGCACCTTCGACCATGCGCCGCTGCAGCGCCGTCGGATCCGCGATCGTGACACCGTCGAGCGACAGCACGATGTCGCCGACGCGCGCACCGGCGACGGCGGCGGGACTGTTCGGCACCACCGAGACCACCTGCATCCCGACCTTCGAGCCGGCCTTCGCCGCGACGTCCGCACCGAGCGGCACCGTCGAGCCGGCGATGCCGAGCCAGGCACGCCGGACTCGACCCGCGATCCGCAGGGCGTCGATGATCTCGCGCGTCGTGGCGTTGATCGGCACCGCGAGCCCCAGGCCGATGCCGGCGACCGCCGTGTTCACTCCGACCATGCGTCCGGCGCTGTCGGCGAGCACGCCACCGCTGTTGCCCGGATTGAGGGCGGCGTCGGTCTGGATGACCTCGTCGATCACCCGCCCCGACCGCGTCGGCAGCGAGCGGCCGAGCGCCGACACGATCCCCGCGGTCACGCTGCCCGAGAACCCGCGCGGGTTGCCGAGCGCCACGACGAGCTGCCCCACCCCGAGCTTCGAGGCATCCCCCATCGTCAGCGGTGGCGGGGTGTCGACGTCCGCACGAAGGACCGCGAGGTCCGACAGGGGATCGGCTCCGATGACGGATGCTGCGGCCACCGTGCCGTCCGGAAACGCGACCTCCACCCCGACCGCACCCTCGACGACGTGCGCGCTGGTCAGCAGGTGCCCGTCCGCCGTGATCACCGATGCGCTGCCGGCGCCCGCGCCCTGGCGGGTGCGCACACTCACGGCCGCGACCGACGGCAGCACGATCTGCGCGACACGCATGACCGTCGAGGAGTAGGCGTCGAGCGCCTCCTGGTCGTCCACGAGACCAGTGTCGACCCGTGGCGGATGCTCTGGCCGAAGTTCGCCGACGGCGGAAGGCGCGTGAGGCCCCGACCGCGGCGAAGAAGCGCGACGGGATGACGCCGCGTGTCGCCCGGGGACGCCGGATGACGCCGGCGACGCAGCGATGGCGGCGAGGCGCCTAGCGTGACTCCATGCCCGAGAACGAACCGCCCGCGCCCGCACCGGTGACCGGGCTCGACGGCGAGGTCGGGGCGGAGACGCTGCCGCCGGCGCGCCTCGGATTCGCGACGCGCCAGCTGCACGCGGGCGACCGCCCCACGGGTCCGCATCGGCCCCGTGCGACGCCGATCTACCTGACGGCCGGGTTCGAGTTCGAGGACTTCGACCAGGCCCACGCCCGCTTCGCGGGCACCGACGACGGGTTCAGCTATACGCGGGTGGGCAACCCGACCAACGTCGCCGTCGAGCAGCGCGTCGCCGACCTCGAATCCGGCGTCGGCGCCCTCCTCGTCGCCAGCGGGCAGGCGGCGGTGACCACGACGATCCTCTCGCTCGTCTCGGCCGGAGACCACGTGCTGGCGTCTTCCAGCATCTACGAGGGCACCCGCGAACTGCTGCGCGACGACCTCGCGCGCCTCGGCATCATCGTCGACTTCGTGGACGACCCCAACGATCTCGCGGCGTGGGGGCGCAGCATCCGTCCCCGCACGAAGCTGGTGTTCGCGGAGTCGATCCCCAATCCGAAGAACGACGTGCTCGACGTCGCCGGGCTCGCCGAGGTGGCGCACCGGCACGGCGTGCCGCTCGTCGTCGACAACACGCTCGCGACGCCGTACCTGCTGCGTCCGCTCGAGCACGGCGCCGACATCGTGGTGCATTCGGCGAGCAAGTTCCTCGCGGGCCATGGGACGGTCCTCGGCGGCCTCATCGTGGACGGCGGGACCTTCGCGTGGACCGAGCGCGCCGAGGCCTATCCGCAGCTCGCGCAGGAGCGAGGCCTCGACGGACGCACCTACGTGGAGCGCGCGCCGCGCACCGCCTTCCTCGAGTTCGCACGCCGCGTCGCGATGCGATTCGGCCCCGCGCCGTCGCCGCTGAACGCGTTCCTGATCCTGCAGGGCGTCGAGACGCTGTCGCTCCGGGTGCAGCGGCAGTCCGCGACCGCGCTCGCGATCGCCCGGTGGCTCGAGCAGCACCCTGGTGTCGAGTCGGTCGACTACAGCGGACTCGCATCGAGCCCGCACCACGACCTGGCCCTGCGCTACCTGCCGCGCGGTCAGGGCTCGGTGTTCGCGGTCACTCTGCGCGGCGGTCTCGGGTCGGCACGCGTGTTCACCGACGCGCTGCGACTGTTCACCCGGATGACGCACCTCGGCGACGTGCGTTCACTCGTGCTGCATCCGGCCACGACCACGCACGTGCTGCGCGACGGCGACCAGCTCGCCGCGCGCGGTATCGGGCCGGGCCTGCTGCGCCTGTCGATCGGCCTCGAAGACGCCGACGATCTCATCGCCGACCTCGATCACGCCCTGGCGGCCGTCGCGGCCGCCGACCTTCTGAGCACCGTGGGAGCGTCATGACCCGTCAGCAGCACTTCGGCTGGTTCCTCTCGCGCGGCTTCGGCCCGCACGGGTGGGCCCGCCCTTACTACGAGTGGAACTACGCCTGGCAGAAGCCCGACCTCTACCAGCAGTCCGCGCGCGACCTCGAGCAGGCGGGGTTCGACTTCGTGCTCATCGAGGACGCCCTGTCGGTGGGCATCACGCCCGAGACGCTCAACCTGCGCGTGCGCAAGGCGTACGGCGGGCCGAAGCACGACCCCTGGACGCTCGCGCCCTACCTCTTCGCCGCGACGCGCCACCTGGGCGTCATCCCCACCGTCAACGCCGGCGCCTACCCGCCCTATCTCGCCGCCCGCCAGTTCGCGTCGCTGCAGCACCTCAGCTCGAGCCGGCTCGGACTCAACGTCGTCACCGACGTGGGCAGCGCGCACCACTTCGGACTCGAACGTCTGTCGCACGACGCCGCCTACGACCGCGCGCAGGAGTGGCTCGACGCGCTCCGCCTGCTGTGGCACAGCTGGGGCGACGAGGCGCTGATCGCCGACCCCGCGACCCAGATCTACGCGGACGGCTCCAAGATCACCGCCGTGCAGCACCGTGGCGAGTACTTCTCGTTCGACGGGCCGCTGAACGCCGAGCCGCTGCCGTCCGGCCCGAACGGTGAGAGCGGAGACCCCGTCGTCGCATCGCCCGGCGGCTCGCCCCGCGGGCTGGGCTTCGCCGGCGCGAACTCGCAGATCCAGCTCGCGCTGTCGAACCTCGATCCCGCCAGCATCCGCGCGTACCGCGCTCGCGTGCACGCCGCCGCCGCCGAGCACGGCCGCGACACCTCCGACCTCAAGGTGCTGTTCGTCTTCAAGCCCATCGTCGCGGCGAGCCGTGAGGAAGCCGACCGCATCGTCGCCGCCTCCGCGTCGCCGGACGACGCGACGCTGCGCGAGGTCGCCGAGGCGTGGTCGAGCGACCTCGAGACCGATCTCACCGTGCTCGACCTCGATCGCCCGCTCGACCCCGCGATCTTCGGCGACCACGTCTCGAAGGGGACGATCCGAGGGCTGCAGGGCACGTTCGAGTCGTTCGACGGCGTGCCCCTGCGCGAGATCCTCACCGGCAAGGCGCGCCTCGGCCGGGTCACCGACATCACCGACGGCATCGGCGGGACGGTCGGCACCGCAGACGAGATCGCCGACGTCATCGAGGCCCTCGGCGACGACGCCGACAACGACGGCCTCATCTTCTCGGGCGACCTGCACCCCGTCACGATCCACCGCACGCTCGACGAGCTCGTGCCGATCCTCCGCCGCCGGGGGATCCTGCGCTCCGAGTACGTCGACGGCGGCCTGCGCGCCAACCTGTCCGCGTTCTGACCCGCACGTCCGACCGGCTCGGGGGCGGTGGCGGTGGCGCACCCACGGTCACGCATCCTGCGCACCGGGACAAGTCGCGTCCTCCCGCCCGGGTGAGAGTGGTCGTGGATATGAAGGAGGCCCCATGCCTGCGCACCCGCACGACGCGCCCACTCAGCCCCACGACAACCCGGATCTGATCCCGGTCAGCGTCGCGCGAAGCGCCGAGCCGCGGCATCCACTCGATCCGCTCGCCGCGGGCGAGATCGAGGCGGCCCGCGAGATCCTCGTGGCGGCGGGCCTGCTCGGCGACACCGTGCGCGTCCCGATGCTGCTGCCCGACGAGCCCACGAAGGACGAGCTCGCGGCGTGGTCCCCCGGTGAGCCGTTCGATCGGCGTGTGGACGTGACGTTGATGGATGCTGCGACCGGCGCGATCACGGAGGCGATCGTGTCCGTGACGCGCGAGGCGGTGGTCGCGACGCGCGAGCTCGACCCGTCGCAGGCGCCGTACGGCCAGCCGCAGTACCTGTTCGAGGAGTACGACCGCGCGGCGGAGATCGTGAAGGCGTCGCCCGAGTGGCGCGCGGCGATGACGCGCCGGGGTCTCGAGGACCGCATCGACCTGGCGTTCTGCTCACCCCTCGCGCCCGGCTTCGTCGGGCGCGAGAACGAAGTCGGGCGCCGCGTCATCCGTTCCCTCACCTTCCTGCGCGACAGCGAGGACGACATTCCGTGGGCGCACCCGGTCGAGGGGCTGATCGTGCACGTCGACCTCGTGTCGAACGCGGTCATCGGCATCGAGGACGAGGGCGACGTGCCGGTTCCTTCCGGCAGCGGCAAGTACACGCCCGACGCCGTGGGCCCCGCCCGGACCAGCCTCAAGCCCATCGAGATCAGCCAGCCCGAAGGACCGAGCTTCGCCGTCAGCGGGTCGCTGGTGGAGTGGGAGAACTGGTCGATGCGCGTCGACTTCAACGCGCGCGAGGGTCTCGTGCTGCACGACGTGCGGTTCGACGACCGCCCGGTGCTGACGCGCGCGAGCGTGCCCGAGATGGTCGTGCCCTACGGCGACACGTCGAACACGAGGTTCTGGATCAGCTACTTCGACGCCGGCGAGTACCTGCTCGGCAAGAACGCGAACCACCTGGAACTCGGATGCGACTGCCTCGGCGTCATCCGCTACTTCGACGGCCACGTCGCCGACGACCACGGGCACCCGGTGAAGATCCCCAACGTCGTGTGCATGCACGAGGAGGACTACGGAATCCTGTTCAAGCACACCGAGCAGGGTCCGGTCGGCTCGCACGTGCGCCGCTCGCGCCGGCTGGTCGTGTCGTACTTCTCGACGATCGGCAACTACGACTACGGCTTCTACTGGTACTTCTACCTCGACGGCTCGATCCAGCTCGAGGCGAAGGCCACCGGCATCGTGTTCGTGGGCGGCGGCCACCCCGGCTCTGAGAACCGGCATGCGCCGGAGATCGCGCCGGGCGTCTTCGCGCCGGTGCACCAGCACCTGTTCTCGGCGCGCCTCGACGTCGCGATCGACGGTGAGGACAACGAGCTGGTCGAGATCGATGCCGCCCGCATCCCGATGGGCGACGAGAACCCGTTCGGCAACGCCTTCACCTGGACCGAGACGCCCCTGCGCACCGAGTCCGAGGCCCAGCGGGTCGCCGACACGTCGGTGGCGCGGGTGTGGGAGGTGCGCAGCGCCTCGAAGACGAACTACCTCGGCAAGCCCACCGCCTACCACCTGATCCCCCAGCCCACCGCGCTGCTCATGGCCGACCCCGCCTCGACGGTGGCGGCCCGCGCCGCCTTCGCGACGAAGCACCTGTGGGGCACCGCGTACGACCACGACGAGCGCTGGCCCGCCGGCCGCTTCCCGAACGCGCACCAGGGCGGCGCGGGATTGCCCGCGTACACGTCGGACGACCGGTCGATCGACGGCGAGGACCTCGTGCTGTGGCACACCTTCGGCCTCACCCACATCCCTCGCCCCGAGGACTGGCCCATCATGCCCGTCGACTACGCCGGGTTCTGGTTCAAGCCCTACGGCTTCCTCGACGTGAACCCCGCGATGAACGTCCCCGAGTCCTCGCAGGCGCATGCGGGCGGTCACCGGGCAGCGGGCGCCACGGGGCCCCGGGCCGCCGGCGCCATCGCCGACGGCGGCT
>DATEOM010000490.1:0-4477 GCA_035274105.1 Microbacterium sp. | reverse complement strand
TATCAGGGCTTCCCCACCCCGCCGAAGCTCGACGGTCACGGCCCCGCCCGCATCATCGCGCTGTGCAACCAGAAGGGCGGCGTCGGCAAGACGACGACCACCATCAACCTGGCGGCCGCGCTGGCCGGCTACGGTCGCAAGGTGCTCGCGGTCGACTTCGACCCGCAGGGCGCGCTGTCGGCGGGCCTCGGCATCCAGACGCACGACATCCCCACGATCTACGACCTGCTGCTCGACGGCAAGCGCGACCCGCACGAGGTCGTCGTGCACACGCGCGTCGAGAACCTCGACGTGATCCCGGCGAACATCGACCTCTCGGCCGCCGAGGTGCACCTCGTGAACGAGGTCGCGCGCGAGCAGACGCTGTCGCGGGCGCTGCGCAAGGTCGCGGCCGACTACGACGTGATCCTCATCGACTGCCAGCCCTCGCTGGGCCTGCTGACGGTCAACGCCCTCACCGCCAGTCACGGTGTGGTCATCCCGCTCGAGTGCGAGTTCTTCGCCCTGCGCGGCGTCGCCATGCTCATCGAGACGATCGACAAGGTGCGCGACCGCCTCAACCCCACGATCACGCTCGACGGCGTGCTCGCCACGATGTACGACGCGCGCACGCTCCACTCGCGCGAGGTGCTCGAGCGCGTGGTCGACGCCTTCGGCGACGACGTCCTCGAGACCGTGATCGGCCGCACCGTCAAGTTCCCGGACGCCTCCGTGTCAGGCATGCCGATCACCGAGTTCGCGCCGGAGCACGCCGCCGCGCAGGCCTACCTGCGGCTGGCGCGGGAGCTGGTCGCCCGTGGCGCTGTCGCCTGACGCTTCGGCAGGCTCACCGACCGGGGAGGGGTTCCGGGTCGCGCTCTCGAACTTCGACGGGCCGTTCGACCTCCTCCTCACCCTGATCTCGAAGCGCGAGCTCGACATCACCGAGGTGTCGCTGTCGCTCGTGACCAATGACTTCATCGCGTACCTCCGCGAGCTGGGTCCGGTCGAGGAGCTGGACGAGGCATCCGAGTTCCTCGTCGTCGCCGCGACGCTGCTCGACATGAAGGTGGCGGGGCTTCTGCCGCAGGGCGAGCTCGTGGACGCCGAGTCGGTCGCGCTCCTCGAGGCCCGCGATCTGCTGTTCGCACGGCTGCTGCAGTACCGCGCGTTCAAGGAGGTGTCCACGTGGTTCGAGCGGTGCCTGCGCCGCGAGGCCGTGCGCCACACCCGCTCGGTGCGCCTCGATGAGAAGTACCGCAACGCCGTTCCGGAGCTGGTGTGGTCGCTGAGCGCCGACGACTTCGCGGCGCTCGCGCTGCTGGCGATGACGCCGAAGGAGATCGCGCGCATCGGGTTCGACCACCTGCATGCGCCGCTGGTGAGCATCCGCGAGCAGGCCGCGATCGTGGTGACGCTGCTGCGGGATGCCGGGTCCCTGACGTTCCGCGAGCTCATCGCTGGCGTCGACCAGCCGGGCGTGGTGGTCGCCCGCTTCCTCTCGGTGCTGGAGCTGTACCGCCACGCCGCCCTGTCCTTCGAACAGCTCGAACCGCTCGGCGAGCTGACACTCCGCTGGAGCGCGCTGCGCTGGAGCGACGAGAACCTCGCCACCTTGGGAGCCGACTATGACCACTGATGCGACCCCTGATCCACCCGTCGTCACCGCGACCGATGTGGCGCGGCGGCTCGAGGCGATCCTGCTGATCGTCGAGGAGCCCCAGAGCCTGGTGAGCCTCGCGGCGGCGGTCGGCGCGCCGGTGCCCGCGGTGCGCCAGGCCATCGAGACGCTCGTCGACGACTACGACGGCAAGTCCGGTGGGCCGGTGCGCGGGTTCGAGCTGCGCGAGGTCGGCGGCGGCTGGCGCCTGTATGTGCGCGAGGAGCTCGACGACCTCGTGAGCGAGTACGTGGGCGGCCAGGCGCCGTCGCGGCTGTCCCAGGCGGCGCTCGAGACCCTCGCCGTGATCGCCTACAAGCAGCCGGTGACCCGCAGCCAGGTCGCGTCGATTCGTGCCGTGAACGTCGACTCGGTCGTGCGGACGCTGCTGGCGCGCGGGCTCATCACGGAGCTCTTCGCCGATGCCGAGACAGGCGCCATCAACTACGGCACCACCGACGCGCTGCTCGTGCACCTCGGCATCAACTCGCTCGACGAACTGCCGCACATCTCGCCGCTCCTGGACGGTGCTGACGACGTCGGCGACAACCTGGACGAAGGAGTGCGTCGATGAGCGGCGGATCGGAATCGACCGAGGGCGTGCGCCTGCAGAAGGCCCTCGCGAACGCGGGGGTCGCGTCGCGGCGTGTCGCCGAGCAGCTCATCGTCGAGGGGCGCGTACGCGTGAACGGCGCGGTGGTCACCGAGCTCGGCTCGCGCGTCGATCCCGAGAACGACCTGGTCGACGTCGACGGCACGGCCGTCCAGTTCGATCAGTCCAAGCGGTACGTCATGCTCAACAAGCCCACGGGCGTCGTGAGCTCCATGAAGGACGACCGTGGTCGCCCCGACCTCCGCCGCTTCACGAAGGACTGGGACGAGCGCCTGTACAACGTGGGGCGATTGGATGCTGAGACCAGCGGCCTGCTCGTGCTCACGAACGACGGCGAGCTCGCGCATGTGCTCGCGCACCCGTCGTTCGGTGTCACCAAGGTGTACATCGCGAAGGTCGACGGCCGCGTGACGCCGCAGACGATCCAGCGGCTCCTGCGCGGCGTGGACCTGGAGGACGGCCCGATCTCCGCCGACAAGGCGCGGCTGCTGTCGTCGTCGGCCGAGGGGGGAGGCTCGCTCGTCGAGCTCACGCTCCACTCCGGGCGCAACCGCATCGTGCGCCGCATGATGGCCGAGGTGGGGCATCCTGTCGTGGAACTCGTTCGCCGTCAGTTCGGACCGCTCCACCTGGGAACGCTGCCAGCCGGGCGCGCCCGCGAGTTGACTAAGGTGGAGCGGGGCGCTCTGCTGACTCTTTCGCGCCAAGCCGCAGGTCAACAGGAGGACTAAGTGACAGCGACCTCCCTTGCTCCGCGCGTGCGGGGCACCGTGCGGATCGTCGGCGCCGGCCTCCTCGGTGCGAGCATCGGCCACGCGCTCAGCGCGCGCGGCGTCGATGTCGCTCTCGACGACACCTCGCCGTCGCAGCTGCGTCTCGCGATCGACTACGGCGCCGGCCGCCGTGCGGCCGAGGGCGATGAGCCCTCGCTCGTCGTCGTCGCCGTTCCGCCGGACGTCACGGCCGATGTCATCCAGCGCGAGCTCGAGCGCCACCCGCACGCGGTCGTGACGGACGTCGCGAGCGTCAAGCTCGAGCCGCTCCTCGTGCTGCGGGAACGCGGCGTCGACCTCACGCACTACATCGGCTCGCATCCGCTGGCCGGCCGGGAGCGCGGGGGAGCGATCTCCGCCCGCGCCGACATCTTCGTCGGCCGCCCGTGGGTCGTGTGCCGCGACGAGGAGACGTCATCGGCCGACCTCGCGCTCGTCGAAGGCCTCGCTCTCGACCTCGGGGCGACCCCGATCGAGATGACCCCCGAAGACCACGACCGCGGCGTCGCGCTCGTCTCGCACGTGCCTCAGCTGGTCGCGAGCCTGCTCGCCGGCCGCTTCGTCGATGCGCCCGACGGGTCGCTGCGCCTCGCGGGCCAGGGCGTGCGCGACACGACGCGGATCGCAGCATCCGCTCCGGAGCTGTGGGTGCAGATCCTGGGCGCGAACGCGGCGCCGGTCGTCGACGTGCTCGACCTCATCGCGGCCGACCTCACCGCCGTCGCCGATGCGCTGCGCGAACCCGACGCACCGGGTGCCCGCCGCGCCGTCGCCGACACGATCCGCCGCGGCAACGACGGCGTCGAGCGCCTGCCCGGCAAGCACGGCCAGAACCGCCGCTTCGAGCAGGTCGTCGTCATGGTCGATGACACGCCGGGCCAGCTCGGCCGGCTGTTCGGCGAGCTCGGCGACCTCGATGTGAACGTGGAAGACCTGCGCCTGGAGCATTCGCCCGGCGCCCAGTTCGGCCTCGCCGAGATCAGCGTCGTTCCGAGCGCCGTGCGCCGGGCGATCGACGGCCTCGAGTCGCGCGGCTGGAAGATTGCGAGCACCACCAATGACTGACCCCGCGATCACCAAGCCGGGCCCCGAGCCTGTCGTCGTCGCGATCGACGGCCCCGCCGGCAGCGGCAAGTCCAGCGTCTCGAAGCAGGTCGCCCGCCGTCTCGGCTACGGCTACCTCGACACCGGAGCCGCCTACCGCGCCCTCGCGTGGCACGCCCTCGAGCACGGCATCGACACGTCGGACGCGGCATCCGTCCTCGACGTCTCGGGGGATTTCGACTACGCGATCTCGCTCGATCCCGACGCGTACTGGGTGCGCGTGGGGCCGGCGGACGTCACCGACGCGATCCGCGAGCCTCGCGTGTCGGATGCCGTGAGCGGCGTCGCGCGCGTGCCCGCGGTGCGGCAGTCGGTGAACGCGCTGTTCCGGGCGCTCGTGGCGCGTTC
>DATEOM010000489.1:0-5099 GCA_035274105.1 Microbacterium sp. | reverse complement strand
CATGGAGATGTCGGAGAAGTAGCGGCGTTCGCCGTAGGACCATTCCTCGTGCTGCTCCTGCAGGACGGCGCCGATGAGGCGGGTCACGGAGTCGCGGTCGGGGAAGATCTGGACGACGTCGGCGCGGCGTTTGATCTCGCGGTTGAGGCGTTCGATGGGGTTGTTCGACCAGACCTTCTGCCAGTGTTCTCGGGGTAGTGGTGCAAACCCGGTGAGGTCCGGTTCGGCGGCCTCGAGCATCGTCGCGATCTCGGGGAACGAGCCGCGCAGACTGTCGGTGACAGCTTTGTATTGGGCGAGCACGGCTTCGGTGGTGGTCTGCGCGAAGATCGTGGAGATCAGCGCGTTGACCGGCTTGGAGCGCGCCGAGCCGATCTTCTGGGTGACGTTGCGGGCGAAATGGACCCGGCAGCGCTGCCAGCCAGCTCCGGGCAGGATCGCCTTAACCGCTGCTTTCAGGCCGGCGTGCGCGTCACTGGTGACCAGGGCGACGCCGAGCGGGTCGGCGTCGGTTGCGACCTTCAGGCCCCGCTCCCGGAGGCTGCGGAGGAACTCGGTCCAGAAGTCGGTGGTCTCCGCGTCTCCCAGCGCCATCCCGAGGATCTCCCGGCGGCCCTCACCGCTGACACCGGTCGCGACGACGAGGGCCTGGGACACGACGCGGCCGCGGTGACGGACGTCGAGGTAGGTGGCGTCGAGGAACAGGTAGGGGAACCAGGTGTGATCGATCCGGCGGTGCAGGAACTCGTGCACCGCCTCGTCGATCTCGCCACAGATCCGCGACACCGTGGAGCGGGAGATGCCGGTGTCGTTACCGAGAGCGCGGATCAGCTGGTCGACCTTGCGGGTGCTCACCCCGTCGATCCAGGCCTGGCAGATCACCGCGTAGAGGGCTTTGTCGACCCGCCGCCTGGGGTGCAGCAGCGACGGGAAGAACGACCCCTCCCGCAGTTTCGGGAGCGCGAGGTCGACCTCACCGGCCGGGGTCGCGAGCGTCTTCGGGCGGGTGCCGTTGCGGCGGGTCGTGCGCTCCGGGGAGCGTTCGTAACGACCGGCACCGATCTTCGCCGTCGCTTCCGCGTCGACGAGATCTTGCAGGCCGGCCTGCAGCATCCGGCGGAACACGTCCTGATGCGCGAGGTCGGGATCGGCGAGGACTTCGCCGATCAGGGTCGACAGGGCAGACTGGTTGTGGGTCATCGTGGGATCTCTGCTTTGCTTCTTGCCGGAAACAACTGGTCATCCCACGGTGGCCCTTCGACGTCTACGACGACGAGAACCCCACGGGGATTGACACCACGCTATGGGACTCACCCGACCTGCGTGTAGAGACGACCGAGGAGCTGGCTCACGACAACGTCGACCGCCCGTAGTTCCGAAGGCCAGGTCTCGCTGAAGGGCGGGTAGCGCAGACCGAGACTCGGCTCGTAGAGCACGGCGTGAGAGACCTCTGCGCCGACGCCCCGAGGGCGCAGTTCGCGCCGTAGGAGTGCGCGAACAGCGCCACCGGATGCGCTGCGCGATCAGCGACCTCCGCGGCGACGGTCTCGACATCCTCGACGGCGTAGGTCTGGAAGCTCCGGCTCAGGTGTGCAGCCTCTCTCGGATGGGCGGCACGTGCGGAATGGGGATCGGGCGTTGCGCGGCGGGCCGCGCCGGAGCGGTGACCCTGTCGATGAGCGCCTTGAGGGCTTCAGACGGCGCCATGTAGTGCTCCGCAAGCCCGAAGTCGCGCAACCAGACAACGTCGTACTCGAGGTCGTCGACTTCGTAGACGTGCGCCACGACACGCTCGGGGTGCGTCGTCGGCAGAGTGAGGTCCTCGATCAGCCACTTGATCGAGCTGGCCCTGCGCATCCGGAATCGAGTGTTCGGGTCGGTTGACATCGTTCGCCTCCGTTTCTGGATCAACCAGCGGAAAACGTCGAGCCGTCACGTCGCAACACGCACGTCACCGTGCAGCTGCGCCGCCAGGAGGGGCAGCCGAACCCCTCGACTTGCGGCCACGAGCACTCCCGCCGGAATGTCGTCATTCCAAGGATAGGAAGCCGATCTGGCACTCTCAAGTGGCGAGTGCCGATCGGTTCGATGCAGGGATGCACGCGGTTCTTCAGTACACCTACGGCGACGACTACGTGGAGTCCTGTGAGCAGTATCGGTAGTCGTGGGCAGTGCGTCCATCGGCAACGATCGTCGGCGTCGACCCAGCGACTCCTGTGCGCTACTGACCACCTCGGACACGCGTCGCCGACATCCCGCCGACCAGCGTTGAACACCTTCTGACCCGCGGGCAACCGCGACTCGCCCCTCGCCCGCCCAGACGGCCACCATCAACGTGGACTGTGCGCAAGAGGATTGCTCTGGGTGCGGAACCGGCCTTGCCGAGAGGCAAGTCCGGTGGGAGCCTACGCGTGTGCGCGTGTTGTGTGCGACGACTGCCAACGACGGCCATTTCGGCCCGCTGTTACCGTTCGCGCGAGCCTTTGCAGCGGCGGGACACGAAGTCCGGGTGGCTGCCCCAGTGTCGTACGCAGCAGCGGTGGCGAAGGCGGGCTTCGCACATGAACCGTTCGCCGATGGGCCGCGTGAACTGATCGGCGCCGTCATGGGCAGGTTGCCGACCCTGGCGTTCGAGGAGGCCGACGAGCTTGTCGTCCGTGAGGTGTTCGGCCGGATCGATGCGCAGGCCGCGCTGCCCTCGCTCCTGGAGACGGTCGAGCGTTGGCGACCCGACCTCGTGCTCCGCGAGAGCGCCGAGCTCGCCTCTCTCGCCGCTGCCGAGCGGGCCGGGGTACCCCATGTGCACGCCTGCATCGGGATGCAAGAGATCCTGACTCGATTCGCGGAGGCCATCAGCGATCCACTCGAGGAACTCGGGCGCCTGGCCGGCCTGGGTGAGGGCCGGGCCACCTCGGCGCTGGCCTCCGAGGCCGTGCTCAGCCTGGTGCCCGAGATGCTCGACCACGCCGGCGGGCAGGTGCCGCCAGGAAGCGATGGTTTCCTGCGCTTCCACGAGCCTCTGCCTGCCTCGAACGGTCCGCAGCTTCCTGACTGGGGTGATCCGGCCGCCCCGCTGATCTATGTCACCTTCGGCTCGGTCACCGGCTCACTGCCGCCCTTCACCGGCGTCTTCCGACAGGCGCTGGATGGCTTGGCCGGAATCGACGCGCGCGTGCTGTTGACGGTCGGGCGGAAAGTCGACCCTGACGCGCTCGGACCCTTGCCGCCCAACGCCCATGTGGAGCAGTGGTGGCCGCAGGATGCCGTGCTCCGACAGGCCGCGGCGATGCTCGGGCACGGCGGATTCGGGACGACCATGGGCGCCCTGGCCGCGGGAGTGCCGCAGGTGGTCGTTCCGCTGTTCACGTCGGATCAGGTCGTCAACGGCGAGCACGTCGCGGCGGTGGGTGCCGGAATCACTGTCCAGCGCGGGCCGGACTCGGTGCAGCTCGCCGCAGCAGAGGTGCCCCGCCTGCTGACGGATCCGACATACGCCGCGTCCGCTCGTCGCGTCGCGGCTTCCATAGCGGACCTGCCGTCCACCGTCGAGGCCGTCCAAACCCTGGCCGCCCTGGTCGAACCAGGTGAGGGTGAGCGGGCGCCCGGATGATTGCCGGCTCCGCGCTTGTCGCCCCCGTGCTCGTGGGGCTGCTCGCATCCCCGGCACCCGTCGCGGTCGCCGCGGCAGACGACGACGTGGATTGGTCCTCGGCTACCGAGATTGCGAACTTCGTCGACGCGCAGCACCAGGAGATGAACCTGCCTGGCATGGCGGTCATCGCCGTGGTCGACGGCGAGGTGCTGTACGAAGGCGCGCTCGGTGAGGCGGCGGCAGTGGGCAGCTCCCCGATGACGTTGGACACGATGGTGTCGCTCGGCTCGACGTCCAAGCAGTTCACCGGGCTCGCGATCCAGAATCTCATCTCGGCCGGACGCCTTGCGCTCGACGACACCGTTGCCAGCGTGCTTCCTGACGTCAGTGGCACCGCGTACGACGACGTCACCGTGGCGCAGCTGCTGTCTCATCACTCGGGAATCTCGTACTCCACCGGCTTGATGCAGTGGCGGATGTGGCTGGGCGAGACGTCGGTACAGGATCATGCGCGGCTGATGCTGTCCACCGAACCCACATCGACGCCGGGGGAAGCTTACGAATACTCGAACGGCAACTTCACGGTCCTCGGCGCGATGGTCGAGCAGATCACCGGAGACCAGTACACTGCGGCGCTCGACAGCCTCGTCCTCGAACCGCTCGGTCTGACCTCGACGACCGCGGATATCACCGATGCGCAGGCCAGCGGCCTGGCCGCCTGGAACTATCCCTGGTACGGCTTCGGTGACGCGGTCACACCCCAACCGGCGTACCCTGCCTCGGCGCCGTCCGCCTTCGTCAACGCGTCCGCGCGAGACCTCGAACGTCTCCTGCTCGCGCACCTCGGCACGATCGAGACCGCCATGCCGGCGGAGGTGCTCGCGGCAGCGCGGGAGCCGCTGGCGCCGGAGAGCGGTTACTCCGAGCACGCCAGCGGATGGTGCGTGCGCCCGTTCTGGGAGCTGCGCGACCTCGACGCCGACTGGGACGATGGGACGCTTCCCTCACTCTGGGAGCACCAGGGCACGACGCTGCGCTCGTTCTCCTATCTGGCGATGCAGCCAGATCTCGGGTTCGGCGTGGTGATTCTCGCGAACACCAGCACCGCGCTGAACCAGGGTGCGGTCTCTGCCTTGGCGTACGAGCTGGTCCATGAGATCGCCGGGACCTCGGCCAGCCCGGTCGCCGTATCCCCGCTCATCGCGGCCGCACCGGTCCTCATCGTCGCAGTCCCGCTGATTCTTATCGGTGTCGTCGTCTGGCTGATCCGCACCGCGCGACATCCGCCGCGATCTCGGCTGTCGCGCGCAATACCCGTGGCGGCCGCTGGCCTCGCTGTCGGGTTCAGCCTTTATCTCTGCTTCGCGGTCATCCCGGGTGAGACCGGCGCTGCGCTGTTCGACCATTCATGGTGGGCCGCGGTTCCGGACCTTGCCATCTCCACGGCGATCATGCTGCTGTTATCACTCGTCGCCGGCGGGCTGCTGGTCGTCAACATCCTGCGATG
>DATEOM010000488.1:0-2687 GCA_035274105.1 Microbacterium sp. | reverse complement strand
GGGCAGACGGCCGCCGGTGGTCCACCCGGCGTCGCCGGTCGCGAGGCCGTTCGGGAAGCGTGCGATGCACTCCCGCAGGATCTCCGGGCCGCCGGCGCGATGGATCGCCCCGTCGACGCCGCCCCCGCCGCGCATGGCGTTGTTGGCCGCGTTGACGATCGCGTCGGTGCTCTGGGCGGTGATGTCGCCGTGGACGGCGACGAGCGTGGTCATGCGTCCATCATGCGCCCCCGTCCGTCAGTCGGGGACGGCCTCCCCAGCCGCACGCGCGGCGGCGGGCAGCGCGTCGACGATGCGCGCCACGGCGGCCTCATCGTGCGCGGCCGACACGAACCAGGCCTCGAAGACCGACGGCGGCAGCGAGACGCCCTGGGCGAGCATCGCGCGGAAGAACGGTGGGTAGCGGAACGCCTCCTGCGCCTTCACCGTGTCGTAGTCCGTCGGCGGCTCGGCCGCGAACTGGATCGAGAACAGGTTGCCCGAGCGCTGGACCACGTGCGTGACACCGGCTTCGAAGAGGGCGGATGCTGCGGCCTCCGCGATCGTCGCCGCGGCGGCGTCGATGCGGGCGTAGGCGGCGGCGTCGAGGTGGTCGAGGGTCGCACGCCCGGCGGCGACGGCGAGCGGGTTCCCGCTGAGCGTGCCGGCCTGGTAGACGGGGCCGAGCGGCGCCAGCAGCTCCATGAGCGCGGCGGGTCCGCCGATCGCGGCGAGGGGGAGCCCGCCGCCCACGACCTTGCCGAACGTGAGGAGATCTGGGGAGAACGGCACCGGGTCGATGCCGTACCAGCCGGCGGGACCGACGCGGAAGCCGGTCAGCACCTCGTCGAGGATGAGCAGCGCGCCGTGCTCGTGCACGATGTCGGCGAGGGCCGCATTGAAGCCGTGCGCCGGCGGCACGATGCCCATGTTGGCGGGCGCCGCCTCGACGATCACGGCGGCGATATCGGCGCCACGGGCCTCGAACACCTCGCGCACCGCGTCGAGGTCGTTGTAGGGGATGACGAGGGTCTGCGCCGCGATGGGGGCGGGAACACCCGCCGACCCCGGCATCGCGAGCGTGGCGACACCCGAGCCCGCCTCGGCCAGCAGGCCGTCGGAGTGCCCGTGGTAATGGCCGGCGAACTTCACGATGAGGTCGCGCCCGGTCGCACCGCGCGCGAGGCGGATCGCCGTCATCGTGGCCTCGGTGCCGGTGGAGACGAGGCGCACGCGCTCCACGGGCCGCGTTTCGACAGGCTCGACGACCGAAGGGGGGCGCGAGACGCGCGCGGCGATCAGCTCTGCCAGCTCGGTCTCGCCCGGTGTGCTCGCGCCGAAGCCGAGACCGTGGGCCGCGGCATCCTGAACTGCTTTCACGACGGCGGGGTGGGCGTGCCCGAGGATCGCGGGACCCCACGAGCCGACGAGGTCGACGTACTCGCGGCCCTCGACGTCGGTGACGTAGGGGCCGGACGCCGACACGAAGAAGCGCGGTGTCTCGTGCACCGAGCCGAAGGCGCGCACCGGCGAGTTGACCCCGCCGGGCATTGCACCTCGGGCGCGGGCGAATTCCTGTGCGTTCGTCGTCATCGGATCCACTCCGCAAGCTCCAGGGCCCAGTAGGTCAGCACGGCGTCGGCACCGGCGCGGCGGATGCTGATCACCGACTCCTCGATCGCGCGGCGGCGGTCGATCCAGTCGTGGGCGGCGGCCGCCTCGATCATCGCGTATTCGCCCGACACCTGGTACGCCCACACCGGCACGGGGCTGGTCGCGGCGGTGTCGGACAGCACGTCGAGGTAGCTCATCGCGGGCTTGACCATCACGATGTCGGCGCCCTCGGCGAGGTCGAGGTCGAGCTCGCGCGCCCCCTCGCGGCGGTTCGCGGGGTCCTGCTGGTAGGTGCGGCGGTCACCCTCGAGCGAGGACTGCACGGCCTCGCGGAAGGGCCCGTAGAACGCCGAGGCGTACTTCGCCGCGTAGGCGAGGATCGGCGTGTCGCCGTACCCGGAGTCGTCGAGCGCGTCGCGCACGGCGGCGACCTGGCCGTCCATCATGCCCGACAGGCCGAGCAGCTGCGAGCCCGACTCCGCCTGCGCCACGCCCATGTCGCGGTAGCGCTCGAGGGTCGCGTCGTTGTCGACGTACCCGTTGGCGTCGAGCACGCCGCAGTGGCCGTGGTCGGTGAACTCGTCGAGGCACAGGTCCGTCTGCACGACGAGCGCGTCGCCCGCCTCGGCGACAGCGATGCGCGTCGCGACGTTGAGGATGCCGTCCGGGTCGGTCGCGCCGGAACCCACCGCGTCCTTGTGCTCGGGCACGCCGAACAGCATGATGCCGCCGATGCCGGCGGTCGCGGCATCCGTCACCGCCTTCTTCAGGCTCTCGGTCGAATGCTGCACCACACCCGGCATCGACGAGATGGGAAGGGGCTCGCTGGTGCCCTCACGGACGAAGAGCGGGAGGATCAGCTCGGCGGGGTGCAGCCGCGTCTCGGTGACGAGGCGCCGCATCGCGGGGGACTGGCGCAGGCGGCGGGGGCGGTCTGCCGGGGTGTGTGCGTAGTACGTCACGGGCGTTCTCCCGTCAGGCCGGCGGCGCCGGCATCGAGCAGTTCACGGGCGACGGATGCTGCGACCTCGCGCGACGGATCGCCCTCGTCCTCGGGCCACACGGTGGCGTGCGACGACGTGAGGATCGTCGTG
>DATEOM010000487.1:0-4946 GCA_035274105.1 Microbacterium sp. | reverse complement strand
TGGCCGGAGAGTTCGGCGAGCACCGGGTCGTGCACGCGTTCGAGGGCGCGGCGCGCTTCGGCCAGCAGCGCCCCGGCATCGGGTTCGTCGCCCTCGCCAGAAAGCCCGTCGTGGGCGGTCGCGGCGGCGAGGCGAAGCTCTTCGGCGTTGGCCAAGCGCTCGGCGCGAGCGGCCAGTTCGGCGTCCTCGCCCGATTCGGGCGCCGCCTGCTCGATCTCGGCGAGCTGCGCGCGCAGGTCGTCAGCTTCGCGCGCCCTGGCGTCGCGATCGTCCGTCAGCTGCGACAGCTCGCGGTCGGTCGCTCGCCAGTGCTCGAAGGCGCGGCGGTACCTGTCGCGCGCGGTGTGGACGGTCTCGCCGCCGAAACGGTCGAGTGCGTCGCGCTGAGCGGCTGCGGACTTGAGGCGCAGCTGGTCGGACTGTCCGTGCACCACGACGAGCTCGTCGGCGAGATCGGCGAGCACGCCGGCCGGCGCGGCCCGACCGCCGACCGAAGCCCGCCCACGGCCTTCGCTCGAGATCGAGCGGCCGATGTACAGCTCGGCGCGACCCCCGCCGATCGGCTCGACGTCACCGCCGGCCTCGCGCACGCGCGCGGCGACCGGGCCGTCCTCCGGGACGATCCAGACGCCGTCGACGGTCGCCTGCGGAGCGCCCGCGCGCACCGCGCCGGAGTCGGCGCGCTGACCGAGCAGCAGCCCCAGTCCGGTCACGACCATCGTCTTGCCGGCGCCGGTCTCACCGGTGATCGCCGTGAATCCCGCGCCGATCGGCAGCGTCGCCTCGGCGATCACGCCCAGGTCGCGCAGGCGCATCTCCTCGATCACGGGGCGACCTCGGAGCCGACCGCGCCGGACTCCCGGTGGGCGTGGGCGGCAGCATCCGCCGCTCGTCTCGCCTGCGTCGGAAGGACGCCGGTGATCGCAGCCGGACCGCGCCACCCCTCGACCGGCAGGCGGAACTTGCGCACGAGGCGGTCGGTGAACTGGGCGGGGTGCAGGCGCGCGAGGCGCACCGGGCGGTCGGAGCGCCGCACCACCACGCGCGCGCCGGGCGGTAGATCGTGCGAGCGGCGTCCGTCGCACCAGAGGATGCCGGTGCCGTTGGTGCGCTCCAGCACCTCGATCGCGACCGAGTGCTCCGGGCCGACGACGAGGGGTTTGGCGAACAGCGCGTGCGCCGACAGCGGCACGACGGCGATCGCCTCGACGGTCGGCCAGATCACCGGGCCACCGGCGGAGAAGTTGTACGCCGTCGAACCCGTGGGCGTCGAGACGACCATGCCGTCGCAGCCGAAGCTCGACAGCGGCCGGCCGTCGATCTCGACGACGACCTCGAGCAGGCGCTCACGACTCGCCTTCTCGACGGTCGCTTCGTTGAGCGCCCACGTCTCGTAGATGACGGAGTCGCCGGTGTCTTTCACCCGCACCTGGAGCGCCATGCGCTCCTCGACCTCGTACTCGCGTGCGATGACGCGCCGGACGGCCTCGTCCATGTCGTCGCGCTCGATCTCTGCGAGGAAGCCGACGTGTCCCATGTTGATGCCGAGGACCGGCGCGCTGCCGTCGCGAACGAGTTCAGCGGCCCGCAGGATCGTCCCGTCGCCGCCGAGGACGATCGCGAGCTCGATCTCGGTCACCGGCACATCGAAGCCCAGCACCGCGACGTCGGCCAGCGACGGCCCCGCCTGCACGAGGTCTTCGCCGTCGTCGAGGGCGAGGACCGGGCGGGCGCCGGCGGCGCGCAGGGCGGCGACGACTCGCTCGGCGGCAGCAACGGTCTCGGCGCGATGGGCGTGCGCCACCACGAGGATGCTGCGCTGGGCCTCGGTGTCGGCGTCGTTCATCGGCTCCCCGCCAGTCGGTTCACAGTGCTCAACCATTCTGTCGGATTGCTCCCCCGCCCCGGCGCGAGGTGCGCGATGAACTCGGAATTGCCGTGGGTACCCGCGATCGGCGAGGAGACCACGCCGCACGTGCCCAGACCCGCGTCCCACGCGGACCACAGCACGCGCGCCACCGCGTCGGCGCGCAGCACGGGATTGGTCACGAGGCCGCCCTTGACCGCGGTGCGCCCGACCTCGAACTGCGGCTTGATCAGCAGCACGAGATCGGCATCGGATGCTGCGACCCCGCGCGCTGCGGGCAGCACATGCGTGAGCGAGATGAACGACAGGTCGCCGGTGATCACGGAGGGCGCCTGTGCGACGCCGCTCGCCTCGGCGAGGATGTCGGTCGTCATGTAGCGGACGTTGAAGCCCTCGACCGAGACCACCCCGGAATCTTCGGCGACCGATGCTGCGAGCTGCCCGTGACCGACATCGACCGCGATCACAGGCTCGGCGCCGCGTTCACGGAGCACCTGCGTGAAGCCGCCGGTGGACGCGCCCATGTCGAGCGCGACGCGGCCGCGGACGTCGACCTGGAACGCGTCGAGGCCCGCGATGAGCTTGTGCGCGGCCCTGCTGACGTAGTGATCGGATGCCGCGACCTCGATCACGCTCTCCTCGCCGACGGGCGTCGACGCCTTGACGGCGGGGCGGCCGTCGACGGTCACCAGGCCTTCGGCGACGAGGGTCGCGGCATGGGTGCGGGAGCGCGCGAGGCCCCGGGCGGCGAGAGCGGCGTCGAGGCGGCTCGTCATGACGGAGTGCCGGGGGTCGCCTCGAGGCGACGGGCGAGCGTGTCGTGGAGCGTGTCGTACGCCTCGGCGCGCGTCGCCAGCGGCTGCGCCTCGATCACTTCGAGGGTCGACAGCAGGTCGCCGTGCTCGTCCTCATGCTCGCGGGCTCCATTCATGCTCCCCAGACTACGGGGGTCCCACGACACCCCCGGTTCGCCGCGACGAGGATCAGGGGCGGTGGAACGGATCCGCGTACAGGCGCTCCGGCACCCGGAAGCCGAAGATCGCGCGCCCGGTCGACCAGATCGCCGCCGCACCCGCGCGCACGAGGTCGATCGGCTGATCGCCCTCGCTGAGGATGCGGATGTCGGGGCCGTCGATCGCGACGCGCGCGCCGCGCACCGTCGCCACGCCGTCGGTGACCCGCACCTCGGGATACGGCTCGTGGAGTTCACGCAGATCGCCGAGGATGTACGTCGGCCGCGAGCTCTCGGGCGCGGCCAGCACGTGCTTCGGCCGGTCCACGCCCGTCAGCACCAGCGCAGAGGGGATGCCGGCACGGTTGGCGCCGAGAATGTCGGTATCGAGGCGGTCACCGAGGAACAACGGATGCTGCGCCTCGAACCGCGCGACGGCTTCCTGGAAGATCGGCACCTCGGGCTTGCCGGCGACGGTCGCGAGCCGACCGACGGCCGTGTGCACCGCGGAGACCAGCGTGCCGTTGCCGGGAGCGATGCCGCGGGACTGCGGGATCGTCCAGTCGGTGTTCGTCGCCACCCAGGGGATGCCGCCATCCTCTTCGGGCGTCTTGAGCGCGAACGCCGCCTCGGCGAGCTGGGTCCAGCCCACGTCGGGCGCGAAACCCTGCACCACCGCCGCTGGCGCGTCGTCGGCGCTGCGCGTCACGACGAAGCCGGCCTTCTCGACCTCGACGACGAGTCCGTCGCCTCCGACGACGAGGACTGTCGATCCGGGAGCGATCTTCTCGGCGAGCAGCCGCATCGCGGCTTGAGGGCTGGTGACGACGTCACTCGCCGCCGTCGCGAGCCCGAGTTCGCTCAGATGCGCCGCGACCGAGGCATCCGTGCGCGCAGCGTTGTTCGTGATGTACGCGAGCGCGCGGCCGTCGCGGGCGCGGTTGAGGCTCTCGACCGCGTGCGGCAGCGCGCCGGCGCCCGCGTACACGACCCCGTCGAGGTCGGCCAGCACGACGTCGACGCCGTCGAGCGGGGCGGGCGTCGCAGCCCGCCGCCCGAACAGCGCCATCAGCGGTCGGCCTCGTCGTCGCCGGGCTCGTCGACCCCCGCCTCGACGAGGAGCTCGGCGACCTCGTCGGCGACGGAGATGTCCTCCGGCTCGGCGGCAGGGGATGCGGACTCGTCGACGTTCTCGGACGTCTCGGACTCGCCGGGATCCGCGGGCGTCTCGGACCCTTCTCCGGCGTCGTCCGTGTGTTCGTCCTCGTCCTCGTCGAGGTCCATCTCGATGACCTCCTCGACGAAGACCGTCTCGAGATCGTCGACACCGGATGCCGCGTCGATCGCCTCTGCGGCGATCACCGCGCGACGCTGCCATTGTGCAGCCTCGTCGGTGCGGCCGAGCTCCTCCAGCACCGCGGCACGGGCGGCGAAGAGAGCCGGGCTCCACTCGAACGCGCGGTCGGGGTCGAGCTCGGGGATGTCGAGTTCCTGGAGAGCGCGTTCGGGCTCACCGAGATCGAGGCGGGCGCCCGACATCGCGATCGCCAGCTCGACACGTACGGGGGTGTCCAGAGTGGAGCGGTCGACGGCCCGGCCGACCTCGAGCGCGCGATCGGCGCGTCCGACGCCGCGCTCGCTGTCGACCATCAGGGCGATCTGGTCGTCGCGCCCCGAGATGCGCCGGTAGGTGCGCAGTTCGCGCAAGGCGAGCGCGAAGTCGCCGGTCGCGTACGCGGTGATCGCGAGAGTCTCGCGGACGACGGCGATCCGCCCCGCACGGCGAGACGCCGAGAGCGCGTGCTGGTGCGCCAGCGCCGGGTCCTCGTCGATCAGCTGCGACGCCATCACCAGGTGACGCGCGACCTCCTCGGCGTTCTCCTTGCTCAGGGTCTTCAGCTCGTTGCGCGCAGCCGGCGGCAGGTCGCGCCCGGTGACATCCTCGGGGAGGACCGGGTCGGCGTGGCGCGCGCGGACCGGACGGATCTCGCCATCGCGAACGGCACGGTCGGGACGATTCGCTCCCCCACGCGTCGGACGTGCACTGCGGTCGCCGTCGCGCTTGGGATACGGCTTGTGGTCGCCGTCACGCTTCGCGTAGGGCTTGTGGTCGCCGTCACGCTTCGC
>DATEOM010000486.1:0-3870 GCA_035274105.1 Microbacterium sp. | reverse complement strand
ACGCACCCCGAGCAGGCGCACGGAGGCGCGGAATCCGTGCCGGCGCACGGGCGTCTCGATGTAGCGGAACGAGAGAGCGGATGCTGCGGCCGTCGCCCCGAGCACGCCGAGGCCGATCCATATCGGCGCCGTGGCGACGGTCGCGTCGGGCGCGAAGGCCGCGACCGCGAGCACCAGCAGCGGCCAGTGCCAGAGATAGATGCCGTACGAGCGGTCGCCGATCCAGCGCATCGGCCGCGCGTCGATCGCCCGACCGAACCAGGAGCCGGGCCACACGCCCGCGACGATGGCGACGGCGCCGAGCAGGCTCGCCCCGAGGAGTGCACCGGGGAACGTCACGGTCGAAGCGCTCTGCGGGAGCAGGGCGAGCGCGATCAGCCCGGCCAGCGCCAGCACGCCGGTCGCCCCGGTGGTGTTCCGCGCCGCCCGCGACCGGGCCCAGCGCAGGCCACCGGCGCGGAGCAACGGCGTCAGCAGGAACGCCAGCCCCACGCCGAGCAGCAGCCCGAACGCGTGCGTGTCGGTGCCGAAGTACGCGCGTGTGACGTCGCCGCCGCCCGCGACCGTGACGCCCATCCAGACGGCCGACGTGGCCGCCAGCGCGAAGGCCGCCGTCGTGCGCATCCAGGTGCGCGGCAGCAGCAGGAACAGCGGGAAGATCAGCGGCCAGAGCACGTAGAACTGCTCTTCGACCGCCAGCGACCAGAAGTTGCGGAACAGCTCGGGGGTCGCGGCGGCGAAGTACCCGCCGCCGCCCGCGACCGAGACCCAGTTGTAGCTGAAGGTGGCCGCTCCCAGCACCTGCGCGTCGAGGTCGACGAGCACATCGCCGCCGACGACCCAGGCGAGCGCCGAGCACACGACGACCACGACCGCGAGCGCCGGCAGCAGCCGTCTCGCCCGGCGCTGCCAGAAGCGGCCGAGGGCGACGCGTCCGGTCGAGACCTGCTCGCGCAGCAGCAGGCTCGTGATGAGGAAGCCGCTGATCACGAAGAACACGTCGACCCCGACGAAGCCGCCCGGGAGCACCGCCGGCGGGAACAGGTGGTAGGCGACCACGAGCAGCACCGCGATCGCGCGCATGCCGTCCAGGCCCGCGAAGCGGGCGGGCGGGGCGATGGCGGGCGCAGTCGACGTCATGGGTTCTCGCGAACAGAAGTGGGGAAACGGCAATCATACGTGGCGCGTCTGGGGGTATCAGGGCGCGCGGTGCCGGCTCTATGCCAGAAGCAGGCCGAGCGTACGAGGGGAGAGAGCGTGTCCGGATCGGAGACGCCCGGGGCGGCACCCGCGCATTGGGTGGGCACGCCGCGCGTCCGCACGCGCGCGGGCCTGTCGATCTACTCGATCCTGCTCATCATGCTGCTGTCGGTGAGCGTGCTCTCGAGCATCGTCGTCGGCATCATCGGGTACGTCAACGGCACCGAGGCGCTGCGCGCGATCGCATACGAGAAGCTCGTCGAGATCCGTGAGAACCGCGCGCGCGAGGTGTCGCAGCTGTTCCGCTCCATCGAGAACTCGGTGCGACTCTCGGCGCTCAACGACACGAGCACGGCGGCCGTCCGCGCGTTCGCCGAGGGCTTCGACGAGCTGAACGCGCAGGACCCCGATGCCGCAGCATCCGCCGCCGTGAACACCTACTATCGCGACACGTTCGCCGCCGATCTCGAGGAGGCGACCGGAGAGGACGTCGACGGCTCGGCGTTCGCGCCGCGCGGGGCCGCCGAGACGTATCTGCAGAACCACTACGTGATCCCGTACTCCTCCTGGGAGGACGCGATCGTCACCGACGACGCGGGCGACGGCAGCGCGTGGTCTGCGGCGCACGCGAAGTATCACGACTACTACCGCACGATGACCGAACTGCAGGAGTACGAGGACGTGCTCATGCTCGACACCGACGGCAACGTCGTCTACACCGCGTACAAGGGCGTCGATCTCGGCACGAACCTCTTCGACGGGCCCTACCGGCTGTCGAACCTCGCCGTCGCGTACCGCCAGGCGATGGACCGCAACATCGTCGGCGACGTCGTGCTCGCCGACTTCGCGTCGTACGGGCCGAGCCTCGGCGCCCCGGCCGGCTGGGCCGTGGTGCCGATCGCTGACGACGGCGAGGTGCTCGGCGCGCTCGCGATCGAGCTGCCGATCGAGCGCATCGACGACGTCATGACGGTCGCGGGCGAGTGGGAGCTCAACGGCCTCGGCGCGACGGGCGAGACCTATCTCGTCGGCGCCGACGGCACCATGCGGTCGGTCTCGCGGGCGCTGCTCGACGACGCGACGGCATATGAGACGGATGCTGTGGCCGCGGGTCTTGCGCCGGCAGCGGCCGCGCTCGCCGTGACCAACGGCAACACCCTACTCAGTCAGGCGATCGCCGGCACCGCCGTGACGCGCGCGCTCGCCGGGGACTCGGGCACCTTGCTCGAGAGCGACTACCTCGGGCGCCCCAGTCTCACCGCGTTCGCGCCGCTCGAGGTGGACGGCCTGGACTGGGTGATCGTCGCGCAGGAGACCGAGCAGGAGGCGATGGTCCCCGTCGAGGACTTCACGCGCAACCTCATCCTGTCGACCGCGGCGATGATCATCTTCGTGTGCGTGCTGTCGCTGGTGCTCGCGCAGGTGTTCGTGCGGCCGCTGCGGCGCCTCAAGACCGCGGCCCAGCGCATCGCGGGCGGCGACGAGGGCGTGCAGGTCGACGCGGGATCGAGCGACGAGCTCGCCGACGTCGCGAACGCGTTCAACGACATGAGCCGCAGCCTGCAGGTGAAATCTCACCTCATCGCCCAGCAGGAGAAGGCGAACGAGGACCTGATCCTGTCGTTCATGCCCGAGGGCATGGCGAGCCGCTACAAGCTCGGCGACGAGGCGATCACGCAGGACAGCGACGACGTCACCGTCGTGTTCGCCGACATCGTGGGCTTCGAGGCGCTCGCGCTGTCGATGTCGTCCGACGACGCGGTCGCGCGGCTTAACGACCTCATCCGGGCGTTCGACGAGGCCGCGGAGCGGCACGGCGTCGAGCGGGTGCGCACCACGCGGCAGAGCTATCTCGCCAGCTGCGGCCTCGCGACGCCGCGCGTCGACAACGCCCGCCGAGCGGTCGAGTTCGCCCTCGAGCTCGACACCATCCTCGAGCGCTACTCGACACAGCAGGGCGTGTCGCTGACGCTGCGGGCGGGCCTCGACTCGGGCAAGGTCACGAGCGGACTCATCGGTCGCGCGCGGGTCGTCTACGACATGTGGGGGGATGCCGTGAACCTCGCGTTCCGCGTGCAGGGCGACTCCGACGAACCCGGCATCTACCTCACGCAGCGGGTCGCGGAGCGGCTGCCGGATTCGATCACGGTGCTGCCGGCCGGAGAGATCGAGACGCAGTCGGGCGGGCAGCGCGTCTGGAAGGTGCAGGCCCCGGCGATCGTCGTGGCCGAGGGGTGAGGCATCCGTGGCCGACATCGTCTCGCAGCCGTGGTTCTGGCCCGCCGTCGTCGTCTCGGTCGGGCTGCCGCTGGCGCTCATCGGGCTGACGGAGTTCCACAACGCCCTCGCGCGCCGCGGCAGCCGCGCGGCGCCGATCGTGCTGATGGTGCGCAACTACCTCGTGCCGGTCGCGGGCATCCTGGTGCTGCTCAGTCAGCCGGGTGCGTGGGAGGGCTCGGGCACCTGGCCGAAGGTCGTCTGGACGATCTTCGGGCTGCTCGTGATCGTCGTGACGATCAACGCCGTCAACCACCTGGTGTTCCACCGCGCCGAGAAGGGGTCGTGGCGCGACCGCTTCCCGACGATCTTCAGCGACCTCATCCGGTTCGTCTTCATCATCCTCGGGATCGCGGCCGTGTTCTGGTGGGTGTGGGACGCCGACGTCGCGGG
>DATEOM010000485.1:0-2594 GCA_035274105.1 Microbacterium sp. | reverse complement strand
CGTGTTGGTCGCCGACGCGCTCGCGGACGGGGTCCGATCGATCGCCAGGGTCAGCTCGGCCGGCCGCGGCAACCCGTACGCGATGGCGAGCGTCCTCGGGATGCCGCCGTGGAAGGTCAAGCGGGCCCAGTCCCAGGCCCGCGGCTGGACGGCGGCCGGGCTCAGCCGGGCCATGCGGACGGTCGCGGACCTGAACGCCGACGTCAAGGGCGTCGCCGCCGACCCCTCGTACGCCCTGGAGGCGGCGATCCGCAAGCTCGCCGCCGCTCGCGCCACCGCGGATTGACCGCCGCCCGCGGCGGTGACAGAGCGGACCGCGGGGAGGGCAGGCTCGCTCAGCTCGAGCGAGCCGGGGGGTCTGCGGGCGTTCCCGCGAAGGGCCCGGTCGGCGCGGCGGCGGGGGACGGCGAGGAGCCGGCACCCTGCGTGGGTGCCGGCTCCTCGGGAAAGCGTGTGAGCGGGCGGCTCAGATCGCGTTGGCGCGCTGCGCCATCGCCGACTTCTTGTTCGCCGCCTGGTTGGGGTGGATGACGCCCTTGCTCGCCGCCTTGTCGAGCTGGCGCGACGCGTACTGCAGCGCGGCCTGCGCCTGCTCGCGGTCGCCGGCGTCGGCGGCCTCGCGGAAGCGGCGGACGGCCGTCTTCAGCGACGACTTCACCGACTTGTTGCGCAGCCGCGCCTTCTCGTTGGTCTTGATGCGCTTGAGCTGGGACTTGATGTTCGCCACGCGAGAGCCTCGGGTCATTCGTCGGGAATCGGGGCGCGCGGCAACCCATGCGAGTTCCGGCGCGACGAGCCAGGTTACCAGCCGGCTCACGACCGGCTCAAACGCGCTCCCGCCCGGACCGGTCGCCCGGCATGGGACGATCGAAGGGCACCAGCCCCACGACCCGAACGGACCTGCGTGACCAGCCCTGCGACCGATCCCGCCCGCATCCGGAACTTCTGCATCATCGCCCACATCGACCACGGCAAGTCGACGCTGGCCGACCGGATGCTCGAGGTCACCGGTGTGATCGAGCAGCGCAACATGCGCGCCCAGTACCTGGACCGCATGGACATCGAGCGTGAGCGCGGCATCACCATCAAGGCCCAGAACGTCCGGCTCCCGTGGGACGGGCACGTGCTGGACCTCATCGACACGCCCGGCCACGTCGACTTCAGCTACGAGGTGTCCCGATCGCTCGCGGCATGCGAGGGCGCCGTGCTGCTCGTCGATGCCGCCCAGGGCATCGAGGCGCAGACGCTGGCCAACCTCTACATGGCCCTCGAGAACGACCTGACGATCATCCCGGTGCTCAACAAGATCGACCTGCCCGCGGCCCAGCCGGACAGGTACGCGGCCGAGCTCGCGCACATCCTCGGCTGCGAGCCGGGGGACGTCATGCGGGTCAGCGCGAAGACCGGGGAGGGCGTCACCGACCTGCTGGACCGGATCGTCAAGGACGTCCCCGCGCCGACCGGTGACCCCACGGCGCCGGCCCGGGCGATGATCTTCGACTCGGTGTACGACACGTACCGCGGCGTGGTCACGTACGTCCGGATGGTCGACGGGCACCTCGAGCCGCGCCAGCGGGTGCGGATGATGGCCACCCGGGCCACTCACGAGCTGCTCGAGCTCGGCGTCATCTCGCCCGAGCCCCGGCCCACCAGCGGGCTGAGCGTCGGCGAGGTGGGATATCTCATCACCGGCGTGAAGGACGTGCGTCAGTCGCGTGTCGGCGACACCGTGACCGATGCGGCCGTACCGGCCATCGAAGCCCTCGGCGGCTACCGCGATCCCAAGCCGATGGTCTTCTCCGGCCTCTATCCCCTGGACGGCTCGGACTACCCGCTGCTCCGCGACGCGCTGGACAAGCTGCGGCTCAACGACGCCGCGCTGACGTACGAGCCGGAGTCCTCGGGAGCGCTCGGCTTCGGCTACCGGGTCGGCTTCCTCGGCCTGCTGCACCTGGAGATCGTCCGCGAGCGGCTGGAGCGCGAGTTCGGCCTGGACCTCATCTCGACCGCGCCCAACGTGGTGTACCGCGTGGTCATGGAGGACGAGGCCGAGCACGTCGTCACCAACCCGAGCGACTGGCCAGGCGGCAAGATCGCGCAGGTGTACGAGCCGGTGGTGAAGGCGATGATCATCGCGCCGAGCGAGTACATCGGGGCGATCATGGAGCTCTGCCAGTCCCGGCGCGGCATGCTCGGCGGCATGGACTACCTGTCCGAGTCGCGGGTCGAGCTGCGCTACACGATGCCGCTGGCGGAGATCATCTTCGACTTCTTCGACGCGCTGAAGTCGCGGACCCGCGGGTACGCGTCGCTGGACTACGAGGCCGCGGGCGAGGCGGCCGCTGACCTGGTCAAGGTCGACATCCTGCTGCAGGGCGAGCCGGTCGACGCGTTCAGCGCCATCGTGCACAAGGACAAGGCGTACTCGTACGGCGTCTCGATGGTCGGCAGGCTGCGCGAGCTGATCCCGCGGCAGCAGTTCGAGGTGCCGATCCAGGCGGCGATCGGGTCCCGGGTCATCGCCCGGGAGAACATCCGCGCGATCCGCAAGGACGTGCTGGCCAAGTGCTACGGCGGCGACATCACCCGCAAGC
>DATEOM010000484.1:0-2190 GCA_035274105.1 Microbacterium sp. | reverse complement strand
CTCATGAAGCCGTTCGACCTCGAGGTGTGGTTCGGCGACCGCGTCGCGGTGCTCGGCTCGAACGGCTCGGGCAAGTCGCACTTCCTGCGGCTGCTCGCCCGCGGCGGCACCGACCCCGACGGCCGGCTCGGCCATGTGACCACGACCGGCGCGGGACTCGACCCCGTGGCGCACACCGGCCGCGGGATCCTCGGCGCGCGCGTCGTGCCCGGGTGGTTCGCGCAGACCCACCGCCACCCGGAGTTCGACGGCAAGACGCTGCTCGACATCCTCCATCGCGGCGAGGACGCCCGCGCGGGCCTGCCGCGCGAGGCGGCGTCGAGCGCCCTCGACAGGTACGGACTGGTCGCGCAGGCCGAGCAGACCTTCGACAGCCTCTCGGGCGGACAGCAGGCGCGGTTCCAGATCCTGCTGCTCGAACTCTCCGGGGCGACGCTCCTCCTCCTCGACGAGCCCACCGACAACCTCGACCTCGTCTCCGCGGAGGCGCTGCAGGACGCCCTCGCCCGCTTCGAGGGCACGGTGCTCGCGGTGACCCACGACCGCTGGCTCGCGAAGTCCTTCGACCGCTTCCTCGTCTTCGGCTCGGACGGCCGCGTCTTCGAGTCGAACGAGCCGGTCTGGGACGAGTCCCGCGTCGCGCGGGCGCGCTGAGCGGGTTTGGGGCGCGATCCCTCCGTTGGGGCGCATCTTCTGCGCCCCAACGGAGGAAATGCGCCCCAAACCCGGAGAACGACAGGTGAGGAGCCGGATCGGGCTCGGGAACCCCGGAAGGTAGGCTGGACGGCGTGAGCATGGACATCGAACTCGGCCGGGCCAAGCGCGCGCGCCGCGCCTATTCGTTCGACGACATCGCCGTGGTGCCCTCGCGGCGCACGCGCAACCCCGAGGACGTCTCGACGACGTGGACGATCGACGCCTTCAGCTTCGACATCCCGGTGATGGGCGCCCCGATGGACTCGGTCGTGAGCCCGCGGACCGCCATCATGCTCGGTCAACTCGGCGGCCTCGGCGTGCTCGACCTCGAGGGCCTGTGGACCCGCTACGACGACCCCGAGCCGCTGCTCGCCGAGATCGCCGGGCTCGAGAAGGCCGCCGCGACCCGCCGCATGCAGGAGCTGTACGCCGAGGCCATCAAGCCCGAGCTTGTGCGCGATCGCCTCGCCGAGATCCGCGCCGCCGGCGTGACCGTCGCCGGTGCTCTCACGCCGCAGCGCACGCAGGAGCTCTACGAGACCGTCGTCGCCGCCGGCGTCGACCTCTTCGTCATCCGCGGCACCACGGTGTCGGCCGAGCACGTCTCGTCGGTCGACCAGCCGCTGAACCTCAAGAAGTTCATCTACGACCTCGACGTTCCCGTCATCGTCGGCGGCGCCTCGACGTACACCGCCGCGCTGCACCTCATGCGCACCGGCGCGGCCGGCGTCCTCGTCGGCTTCGGCGGGGGAGCGGCGTCCACCACGCGCGCGACCCTGGGCCTGCACGCCCCCATGGCCACCGCGGTGGCCGACGTCGCCGGCGCGCGCCGCGACTACCTCGACGAGTCGGGCGGGCGCTACGTGCACGTCATCGCCGACGGCGGCGTGGGCACGTCGGGCGACATCGTCAAGGCGATCGCGATGGGCGCCGACGCCGTCATGCTGGGCGTCGCGCTCGCGCGGGCGACGGATGCTCCGGGCCGGGGTTTCCACTGGGGACCCGAGGCGCACCACGCCAAGCTGCCGCGCGGGCGTCGTGTGAAGGTCGACCAGGTCGCGTCGCTCGAAGAGGTGCTCTACGGCCCCGCGCCGGTCGCCGACGGCACCGCGAATCTGATCGGCGCCCTGCGCAAGTCGATGGCGACCACCGGGTACTCCGACCTCAAGGAGTTCCAGCGGGTCGAGGTCGTCGTCGCGCCGTACTCCGCGGGATGACGGATGCCATGACCGACCCCGACCCGACGGGAGCGGCCGACCTCGCGCCCGAGGTGTTCCCGCCGACCCTGCGCGAGGTGATGCTGCGCCCGCGATGGATCGGGATGCTGCTGCTCTGCCTCGTCGTCGCGGGGGTGTTCGCCTGGCTCGGGCAGTGGCAGCTGGGTCGGGCGGTCCTGACGAATCCGGTGCCGCCGGGGGCGACCGAAGAGGTGCAGCCGCTTGCCGACGTCGCCCTGCCGGGCGAGTACCTGCCCGAGCCGCTCGTGGGCCAGCG
>DATEOM010000483.1:0-7608 GCA_035274105.1 Microbacterium sp. | reverse complement strand
AGCGGCAACAGCACTGCGGCGTTCTGCGGCCCGGCACTTTCGCACCCAGGCGACGCGCACCGCCCAGCGATGCCGAACGCCTCTCCCGCGCAGCGGCAACAGCACTGCGGCGTTCTGCGGCCCGGCACTTTCGCACCCAGGCGACGCGCACCGCCCAGAGTCAAGTGAGGGCGTCCCGGCGCCACAGCGCGGCGCAGGCGGTGAGATCGGCGGCGTAGTCCGAGAGGCGCAGCGCTCGGGTGGTGAAGGCCGACGCGCGGTCGGGCTCTGTCGCCTCGTAGTCGTCGGCGACGTGCGTCGCGCCCGAGGCCTGCACGCGGCAGAACGCGGCCGCGCGGTCGAGCGCGACGGCGAAGTCCCCCTCGAAGAGGCCCCGGAGGATCGTGTCGACGAGCGCGACGAGCTCCTCCGGCCCCGCCGGCGACGGGGCGCCGGCCACCACGTCGTCTGCAGAGGCGAGCTCGGCTCGGCCGCGCTCGTAGAGGAGCGCTGCCGTTCGCGGGTCGTCGTGGATCATGAGCTGCACCAGGTACAACCGCCACAGGGCGCCGGGAAGCGTCTTCGCGGGCGACCGCGACCACAGCTCGGCGAGGTCGTCGATGCCGTGCTCGTCGGTGAAGGCGACGAGCCGGTCGACGACGGTGCCGTCGGGGTCTGCCCGCACGCGGGCGAGCAGGGCGTGCGCGGTCGTGTGCGCGACGCGGGACACCTCGGCCGGGTCCTCGGCGGCGAACACCCGGTCGAAGAGCTCGGCCGGTCGGCGGACGGGCTTGTGGAACTCCCTCGACGACTCGCTCATTCCGTCCAGGCTACTCGCCGCCACGAGCACGGGCTCGCGCTCGGGCTCGAGCACGGGCTCGCGCTGACGCTGGGGCTCGCGCTGCATCGCGGCGACCCAGGGCAGGCACATCGTGCGAACCCGTGGATCAGACCTGGTTGATGCGGATGTGGTTGCCCGCCGGGTCGCGGAAGGCGGCATCCCGGGGACCCCAGCCCTGCTCCTTGGGCTCCTGCAGAACCTCGGCGCCGAACGCACGCAGCTTCTCGAAGGTGGCGTCGAGGTCGGTGGTGGTGAAGACGTACGGCCCGGGGCCGGATCCCTTCACCACGAGGCGCTGCAGCGCGTCGCCGTCCTCGGGCGAGCGGCCCGCAGTCGGATCCGACACGACGAGCGACAGGCCGGGCTGGCCGGGGAAGCCGAAGCTGACCCAGCGATGCCCGTCGTACGCGACGTCGTTGACGACCTCGAGGCCGAGTCCGTCGCGGTAGAAGGAGATGGCGGCGTCGACGTCGTCGACGGTGATGGGGCTGTACGCCAGCGCGATGTTCGTCATGACTGCCACGCTACGGTCGCGGCGCGGCGCGCGCTTCTCCGATCCTGCTCGGTTCCCGGTCAGGCGTAGCGGGTCGGACGCGTCAGGATCTTGGCGACACACAGCGGCATCGCCTCGGCGGCGTCGTGGGGCCGGGAACGGTACGAGCTCGGCGTCTCGCCCACGATCTCGGTGAACGTCGAGCTGAACGAGCCCAGCGATGTCGCGCCGACGGCGGTGCAGGCATCCGTCACCGACATGCCTTCGCGCAGCAGCGCCATGGCTCGCTCGATGCGCCGCGTCATCAGATACGCGTAGGGCGTCTCGCCGTACGCGGCCTTGAACTCGCGCGAGAAGTGCGCGGGCGACATGAGCGCCTTCGTCGCCATCGTCGGCACGTCGAGCGGCTGCGCGTAGTCGCGGTCCATAAGATCGCGCGCACGCCGCAGGTGGGCGAGAGTCTGCGTCGTCTGCGCCGTCTGAGCTCTCTGGGAGACGGATGCCACGGCCTCACGCTACCCGGATCGGCGGCGTCGCGTCGGCGTCAGGCTGTTGGGATCTGCACGATGGGGCTGGACGAGGGCTCGCCGGTCGGAGAACCGCCCTGGGGCTCGACCGTGACCGCGATCACGTCACCCGGCTCCATGGCGCCGTCGAGCAGGGCCGTGGTCGTCCCGTCGGCCGGCTCGAACACACCCGCGGGAACCGCGCCGCCGTCACGCACGAACCAGAGTTCGTAGCTCTCGTCGTCGGCGATCTGCGGCAGCCCCTGCGAGACCAGCACGACCTTGCCGACGGACTCCGACCAGTGCGCGGTGGCGGAGCCGCCGTCGTCGACCTCGACCGTCGCCGACTGCGCGTCCGGCGCGTCCTCGATCTGCTGCAGGGCGACGATCTCCGCGGGCCGGTTCATGTACTCGTTGATCTGCACGGCGCCGATGCCGAGGGCGACGAGCAGCACCATGGACGCGGCCAGCGTCAGGATCCCGCGCGTCCAGCGGCGTCGCGACACCGTCTGGATCACCGCGGTCGGCGGAGGCGGCTCGACCGCCGGCCGGTCGTCGGTGCGGTCGGGAGCGGGTGCCGGGGCAGGCGTCCACCGGTCCACGGGTTCGGCTGAGGCGGCCACGGCGGCATCCATCGCCGGGAGCTGCGGCGTCGTCGCGATGCGCGAGAGCAGGGTGGAGCGGAGCGTCAGCGGAGGCAGGGCGTCGGACACCGTGCCGGCGAGCGCTGCGGCGGTGGCAGCATCCGTCTCGATCCAGTGCTCCCATTCGGGGTGGGCGCGACGGGCGGCCTCGAACGACTGCCGGTCGGCGGGTGACAGCGCGTTCAGCGCAGCACCGGCGGCGAGCTCGGCGAACTCCTGCTCGTCCATCACGCGGTCACCCCCATCTCCACCCTCAGGCGGGACAGGCCGTCCCGCATCCTCGTCTTGATCGTCCCCAGCGGCGCGCCCACCAGGGCCGCGATCTCGCTCTGACTGTAACCCCCGTAGTACGCGAGGGTCAGCGCCTCCCGCTGGGCATCGGGAAGCCCTGACAGCGCCGCCGCCACCTTCTCCCCCTCGATGCGCAGCTCCGCCTGCTCGGAGACCCCGTCGTGGGCGACGTCGAGGTCACGGAAGCCCGCGCGCACATCGCGATCGCTCGACGCCTGCGACGACCTCACGCGGTCGACCGCCCGGCGGTGCGCGATCGTGAGCACCCACGATCTTCCCTGACCTCTGTTCGGAGCGAACCGCGCAGCGGATTGCCACACCTCGAGGAACACCTCCTGCAGCACCTCCTCGCTCTGCGCACGGTCGACGAGAACACGCAGGATCAGACCGAAGACGCGCGGCGAGAGGATGTCGTACACGCGGGCGAACGCCGTCTGGTCGCCACCGGCGACACGCTGCAGCAGCTCCCCGATGTGGTCGACGGGTTCGGTGCCATCTTCGGGCACGTCGATTCCGTCGATCACCATGTCCACCAGCATGCCTTACACACCTCCCCTCTACCGGTCGTGGCCTCACCCGAACGTGAACGAGTACACTTCGACCCCCGCCGACACCTCGACGTCCAGCACGTGGGGCTCCCCGTCGCCCGCCCTCTCTGCGACGGCGTACGAGCGCGGCGTTCCCGAGACGGCCACGGTCTCGTCCTTCCCGTCGTCGAGGCGCACGCGCACCTCACCTTCGCCCGCGAGCACCATGCGCACCTGATCGGCATGGAACCGGAGACGGATGCTGCCGCCGCCCTCACCCGAAGGCGTGGCGTACTGCGACTCGATGCGCCAGGAGCCGTCGAGCGCGAACGAGTCATCGGGCTGCGCCGAAGGGATCGCGTAGTCGCGTTCGCCCGCGCGATACGAGCCGTCGCCGCCGTAGTTCACGTCCTTCGACGAGCCCAGGAACGTCTCCCGCGTGCGGGTGCCGGCGTCGGGCGTCTCGTCCGCGACCTCGGTGGGATCGGGCAGCGCGACCTCCGGGTCCGCGTCCTCCAGGAGCTCGCGGATGAGCTTCTCGGTCGCGGCGTAATTCCCCTCGCCGAAGGCGATGTGGCGCACGGTGCCCTCGGCGTCGATGAGATAGTGCGCCGGCCAGTAGCGGTTCCGGTAGTTCGTCCACGTCGAGAGGCTGTTGTCGAGCGCGACCGGATAGGTGATCCCGAAATCCCGGGCGCCTGCCGCGACGTTAGCCGCATCCTTCTCGAAGGCGTACTCGGGCGAGTGGACGCCGATGACCCGCAGGCCCGCGTCGCGGTAGGCCGCATCCCACGCGACGACATGCGGGATGCTGCGCTGGCAGTTGATGCACGAGTACGCCCAGAAGTCGATGAGCACGACCTCGCCAGCGAGGTCGTTGAGGGCGACCGGAGCGCCCCCGGGCGTGTTGAGCCACGCCTCGATCCCGCGAATGCTCGGCGCAGTCCCGCACGACTCCAGCTCGGGCGCGCCGTTCGTGCACCGATCGAGGTCCTTGTTCTCGTCGGTGACGAGGCCACCGAGGTCGAGCGCGCGCCGCGCGTCGGGGTTGTCGGTCAGATCGCGCTGGATTCCCGCGGTGTAGTCGGGCACGAGCCGCTGCAGCAGCTGCGGAACGTTGAACACGAGACCGACGGCGAGCGCGAGCATCGCGACGCCGGCGGCGATACGCAGGCCGCGCTCGCGTGCACGGAACGCGCGGATGCGCTCGACGAGCCCGCGACCCGCGAGCGCGAAGAAGAGCAGCGGCACGGCGACGCCGACCGCGAACGAGACCGTGAGCACGACGGTGCCGGCGTCGATGCGCCCGGTCGAGCCCGCGACGATGATCGCGGCGAGCACCGGTCCGGCGCACGGCACGAACACGGTGCCGAGCGCGAGCCCGACGCCGTAGCCGCTCCCCCGGTTCTGCACCTCGGTGCGGCGGGCGAGCTTCTGGAAAGGCTTCTCGAGCATCTGCTCGAACCTCGGGACGAGAAGGCCGACGCCGATCAGCACGAGCACCGCGATGCCCGCCCATCGGAGCACGTCCTGCGGCAGGCCGAGCGCGCCCAGCAGCAGCGAGCCGAGCAGCGTCACGAGCGTGAAGCTCGTGATCAGCCCCGCGATCACCAGATACGGCCGCCAGCGCGACGCGGGGATCGCGTCGCCGTCCCTGCGCGCCGACTGCGCACCCCCGGTGAGGAAGATCACCGGCAGCACCGGCAGGATGCACGGCGAGATCCCCGTGATGAGTCCGCCCAGCAGACCGATGATGACGAGCTCCATGCGTCCCCCTCGAATGTCAGGAGTTGTTCGCACCGGCCCTGCCTTCGGATTGGCCGGACCGGTATGCCCCGGCCGTGCACCCGCCTTCCGGGGCCGCAACACGCGGGATGGCTCGGGCGAATCCGCGTGTTGCGGCCCGCGAACGCCGAGCCGCAGCATCCGTCGAAGAGATCCCAATCCGATCTCGCGCGCCCTCCGAACAGTCCGTGTAGCCGCTCCCGCGGCACGATCCCCGCACCGGGGACACGCAGACCGCGGTCCGAGGACCGCACAGAGGAGGAAGAGATGTCTCGCATCACCCGGAAGCGCGTGTCGGCAGGCCTGATGCTCGCCGTCGCCGCGACCTTCGCGCTGTCCGCCTGTTCGATGGGCGGAACGACCGCTGAATCCACGACCGAACCCTCGGCTCCCTCGATGGAGGCCAGCGAAGAGCCGATGACCGCCGACCCCGCCGCGAACCTCGTCGGCCCGGGCTGCGAGGCGTACGCCGAGGCCGTGCCGGACGGCGACGGCTCGATCGAGGGCATGTCGGCCGACCCGGTCGCGGTCGCGGCATCCAACAATCCGATGCTGACGACGCTCACCGCGGCGGTGAGCGGACAGCTGAACCCCGAGGTCGACCTCGTCGACACGCTGAACGGCGACGAGTTCACCGTCTTCGCGCCGGTGGACGACGCGTTCGCCGCGATCGATCCGGCCACACTCGAGTCGCTGAAGACCGATACCGCGACGCTGACGTCGATCCTCACCTACCACGTGGTTCCGGGGCAGATCGAGCCGGCCGACATCGCGGGCACCCACACCACGGTGCAGGGCGCCGACCTCGAGGTCACCGGCGAGGGCGACATGTGGATGGTCAACGACGCCAACGTCATCTGCGGCGGCGTGCAGACCGCGAACGCAACCGTGTACCTCATCGACGCGGTCCTGATGCCTCCGGCTCAGTGACCGACGCCGGCTTCGGCCGGCATGTAAGGGGGGCGAGGCCGCCGGCGCCGCGGGGTGCGCCGGCGGCCTCGTTGGTGCGCGCTTGCACGTGTGCGGGGTGTCGTCAACCCCGCGGTACACGGGGGCCACGCTCCTTTACCGTAGATGCAGGCCCGATGCGGCGCCGGAGGGGTGCGGGCATCGGGCGGGAGGACTTGTGACTGACCTGCTCGCGTCCGGAGAGCTCTCCACCGGCGAGCTTCTCGACGATCGCTACCTGCTCCGCGAACGAATCGGCGAGGGCGGCATGGCTCGCGTCTACCGGGCCGACGACATGCATCTTCAGCGTCCGGTCGCCGTGAAAGTGTTCCGTGAGCCCACCGACGCCATCGGCTCCGTCGAACGCGCGCTCTCGGAGACGACCCTGCTCGCCTCCCTCAGTCATCATTCCCTCGTCACCGTCTTCGATGCCCGCGTCGGCACGGAGGAGACCAGCTATCTGGTGATGGAGCTCGTCGACGGCATCACGCTGCGCGACCTGATCGCGCGCGGACCCGTCGATCCCCGTGTGCTCGCCTCCATCGCGATCGACATCGCCGAAGGGCTGCACGTGGCGCATGACCACGGGGTCGTGCACCGTGACATCAAGCCCTCGAATGTGCTCCTGTGGTCTTCGCCGCGACCCGGATGGGAGTGGCGCGCGAAGCTGGCGGACTTCGGCATCGCCTATCTGATGGACTCGGCTCGCGTGACGACGCCGGGCGTGATCGTGGGCACGATGGCGTATGTCGCCCCGGAGCAGGCACGGGGCGTCGCGCCCTCCCCGTCCGCCGACATCTACGCGTTCGGTCTGCTGCTGATCGAGGCGCTGACCGGCGAACGCCCGTTCGGCGAGGCCGAGGGCATCGGCACGGTCATGGCACGGCTGTCGGCGGCACCGAAGATCCCGGAGTCCCTTCACCCGTCGTGGCAGGGACTCTTGCGCGGGATGACGGCGATCCGCCCCGAGGATCGGCCCACCGCGCTCGAGGTCGTGTCGGCCGCGTCTCGGCTGGCAGCGATGGAGAACACCATCGCTCGCGAGAACGCCGACCCCTCGACCGCTCCCGTTGCGACGCCCGTTGCGGCCCCGGTCACCGCCCCAACCCAGGTCTTCTCGCCCGCCCTGCCGACGCCGGCGCCTGCATCGCACGGCGCAAGCGCGAGTGGAGCCCTTCGCCGCGACGCCCGCAAGGCCGCGGGTGCTGCCGCTGCCGCGACGGATACCGGTGCGCCCCTTGTGCTGTCGGACCCGGACGAGCAGGTCCGCCCGACCCGTCGTGCGGTGGTGATCGGGATCGTCGTCGCGGCGTTCCTCGCCGTCCTGCTCGCGCTCGGGACCCTGTGGCTGTCGAATGTCTGGTCCGCTGAGCCGGAGCCGGCACCCACCTCGCCCGTGGTGGAGGAGCAGGATTCCCCCGCACCGGCCGAAGAGGCACCGGTCGAGGAGGCACCTGTCAACGTGCCCGCCGAGCAGGTCCCGTCGGAGGACGCCCCGCCGGCCGACACCGGCACGGGCGGGAGCGACAACAGCGGTCCCGGCAACAACAACGGCAACGGGAACGGTCCCGGCAGCAACAGCGGCAAAGGCAAC
>DATEOM010000482.1:0-6310 GCA_035274105.1 Microbacterium sp. | reverse complement strand
ACGAAGCTCGAGATCGAGGCGATGAGCGACACGATCGCGAGGGTGTTGGTCTTCGTCGGGGCGCCGTACCCGTAGCCCGGGGCGGCGCCGTACGCGGGGGCCGAGCCGTAGGCGGGCGCCGCGCCGTACGCGGGAGCACTGCCGTAGGCGGGGGCACTGCTGTAGGCGGGGGCCGCGGGTGAGCCGTAGGCCGGCGGGGGATACGCCCCCTGAGCGGGCGGCGCGTAGGCGCCCGGAGCGGGCTGGGCGGGCTGATCCGCGGCCGGAGCGGGCGGAACCGGCGGGTACGCCCCCGGCTCGGGTGCGGGGTTCTGCGAGGTGTTGTCGCTCACGGGGCGAGCCTTTCTTCGATGTCTGGGACCAGAGTCCCAGCGCCCTGGCGGGGTGTCAAACACGCCGGTCGATCGCGGTCGCGACGGTAGGCTGATGCGGATCCGCCACAACCCCGGGAGTGCCACCATGTCCACCGATCGCGTCGTCCTCGTCACCGGCGGAAACCGCGGCATCGGCCGCGCCATCGCGGAGCGCTTCGTCGCCGAGGGGTACAGGGTCGCCGTCACGGCACGTTCCGGCGAAGGCCCCGAGGGCACCCTCACCGTGCGGGCGGACGTGACGGATGCTGCCGCCGTCGACGCCGCATTCACCGAGGTCGAGAACACTCTGGGCCCGGTGGAGATCGTGGTCGCGAACGCCGGCATCACCAAGGACACCCTCCTGCTGCGCATGACCGAGGACGACTTCGACAGCGTCGTCTCGACCAACCTCGGCGGCGCGTTCCGTGTGGTCAAGCGCGCCTCCAAGGGCATGCTGCGCGCCCGCTGGGGCCGGGTCGTGCTGATCTCGAGCGTGGTCGGGCTGTACGGCTCGGCGGGCCAGATCAATTACGCCGCTTCCAAGAGCGCGCTCGTGGGCTTCGCCCGCTCGCTCACCCGCGAGCTCGGCGCCCGCGGCATCACGGCCAACGTCGTGGCGCCGGGCTTCATCGAGACCGACATGACGGCCGAGCTCTCGGACGAGACGCAGGCCGAGTACAAGAAGAGCATCCCCGCCGGGCGATTCGCGTCCCCGGACGAGGTGGCGGGCGTCGTGACGTGGATCTCGTCGGACGATGCGGCCTACATCTCCGGCGCCGTGATCCCTGTCGACGGCGGACTCGGCATGGGGCACTGACCCACGCCCAGCGCTCAGCCGATCGCGCGCAGGATCGCCTCGGCGACGGCGCCCGGCTGCGAGAACTGCGGCCAGTGCCCCGTGGGCTCGCCCTCGCTGTTGAGCTGGATGATCCGGAGGTCCTCGACGGCGACGAGCTCCGCAGCCCAGTCCGGGGCGGCGGCGATGATCTGGCGGATCTGCGACTCCGGCATGGTGCCGGTGATCATGGTCATGGGGACCGAGCGCCGTCTCTCGTCTGTGAGCCGCAGCGGATCGGTGGGGACGCGCGCGGGCACCGAGGCGGTGCGCGCCGCGGCATCGACCCGCGTCTGCGCATCGAGATCGCCGACCTCTTCTTCGTCGAAGAACTCCCACCCGGGGAAGGGCACCACCCCGTCGACGACCGGGAGTTCGGAGATCGAGCCGCCGTCGCCCTGCGGGAAGGTGTCGAGGAAGACGAGGTGCGCGATGCGATCAGGGCGTGCGTCGAGGGCGCCGTAGACGACGTTGCCACCGCCGGAATGACCGACCAGCGCGATCTCGCCGTCGAGCCGGTCGATCACCGCCACGGTGGCGTCTATCCACTCGGCCATGCCGATGTCGCGGCTCTCGCGGGCCGGTGCACCGACGCCCGGCATCGTCAGCGGGTGGGTCCGGTGCCCCGCCGCCTCGAGCGCCGGAGTCACCTCGCCCCAGAAGGACGCGTCGAGCCACAGGCCGGGAACGAGAACGATGTGCATACGTCCGACGCTAGCCAGGGCGTCGGACATCCGGAAGTCACGGCAGCAGCGGAATGACCTCGGCGAGGTCGATCGGTCCGACCACCACGTCGGCGCGCTCGCGCACCGCGGGCTTCGCATTGAAGGCGACGCCGAGGCCGGCGACGGCCATCATCTCGAGGTCGTTCGCGCCGTCGCCGATCGCGAGCGTGCGGCTGAGGGGCACGCCGCGCTCGTCGGCCCATTCGCGGAGGGCGGAGGCCTTGCCCGCAGCATCCACGATCCCGCCGTCGACGGTGCCGCTCAGCGCGCCGTCGCTCGTCGAGAGCCGGTTGGCGCGCCATACGTCCACGCCGAGGTCGGGGGCGACGGTGTCGAGGATCTCGTGGAACCCGCCCGACACGACGCCGACGGCACCGCCGCGCTCGTGCACGGCAGTGACGAGCTCGCGAACGCCCGGCGTCGGCTCGATGCGCGCGAGGACGCGCGCGAACGCGCTCACCGGCACGCCTTCGAGCGCCTCGACGCGCGAGCGCAGGCTCGTCGCGAAGTCGACCTCGCCGCGCATCGCGGCCTCCGTCGCCGCCGCGACCTCGGCACCGCGCCCCGCCTCATCGGCGATCAGCTCGATGACCTCGTTCCGGATGAGCGTGGAGTCGGCGTCGAGCACGACGAGGAAGCGGGCGGGGGCGACAGGCATGCTTCCCACGCTAGCGGGACCCGGATGCCGCTCCCGCCGTGTGTCAGCGCTCGACGCGGAACCCCTTGCCGACGACGGTGATACCGCTGTCGGTGATCGTGAAACCGCGCGCGAGGTCCTTGTCGCGGTCCACGCCGACCGTCGCGCCGTCCTCGAGGACGACGTTCTTGTCGAGGATCGCCCGGTGCACGCGCGCGCCTGCGCCGACCTGCACGTGGTCGAACAGCACCGAGTCGGTGATCGTCGATCCGCCGCCGGCCAGTGTCCACGGGCCGACCACGCTGCGCTCGAGGTGCGTGCCCGAGAGCACCGAGCCGAGCGACACGATCGAGTCGATCGCGTTGCCGATCCGGCCGACCGAGTCGCGCACGAACTTCGCGGGCGGGGAGTTGACCGCCTGCGAGTGGATCGGCCAGTCCATGTTGTACAGGTTGAACACCGGCAGCGTCGAGATGAGGTCGCGGTGCGCGTCGAAGAACGAGTCGATGGTTCCGACGTCGCGCCAGTAGTAGCGGTCGCGGTCGGTCGAGCCCGGAACGTCGTTGCGGTTCATGTCGTAGACGCCGGCCTCGCCGCGGTCCACGAAGTAGGGGACGATGTCGCCGCCCATGTCGTGGTTCGACGTGGGCAGCTCGCCGTCGGACTCGACGGCCTCGATGAGCGCGTCGGTGTCGAAGATGTAGTTGCCCATGGAAGCGAGCACCTGGTCGGGCGCGTCGGCGAGGCCGACGGCGTTCTGCGGCTTCTCGAGGAACTCGCGGATGCGCACCGGGTCGTCGGGGTCGACGTCGATGACGCCGAACTGGTTCGCGAGCGAGATCGGCTGGCGGATGCCGGCGACCGTCGCCCGCGCGCCCGACTCGATGTGGGCGGCGAGCATCTGCCGGAAGTCCATGCGGTAGACATGGTCGGCGCCGATCACGACGACGATGTCGGGCTGCTCGTCGTTGATGAGGTTGAGGCTCTGCAGGATCGCGTCGGCCGACCCCGAGAACCAGCGCTTGCCGAGGCGCTGCTGCGCGGGAACGGAGGTCACGTAGGAGTCCAGGAGCGCCGACATGCGCCAGGTCTGCGAGATGTGGCGGTCGAGGCTGTGGGACTTGTACTGCGTCAGCACCACGATCTGCCGCAGTCCGGAGTTGATCAGGTTCGAGATCGCGAAGTCGATGAGCCGGTACTGCCCGCCGAACGGCACGGCGGGCTTGGCGCGATCCGCGGTCAACGGCATCAGCCGCTTCCCTTCGCCGCCGGCGAGGATGATTCCGAAGACCTTGGGGGCTGCTGGCATGGCACCCACCCTAGGGCCGGCGGGAGATTACGGGTACCCGCTACACGCGGGCGGCCACGTGTAATAGGTTTCGTGCCATGCGCGTCGACATCGTGACCAAGGAGTACCCGCCCGAGATCTACGGGGGCGCCGGTGTCCACGTGACGGAGCTCGTCAAGGCCCTCCGCTCGAGCATCGATGTCCGGGTGCGTGCGTTCGGTGCGGCACGCGACGAGGAGGGCACGGAGTCGTACGGCGTGCCGGCCGAGCTGTCCGCCGCGAACGCCGCGGTGCAGACGCTCGGCACGGACCTCGAGATCGTGACGGATGTCGCCGGCGCCGACGTCGTGCACAGTCACACGTGGTACGCGAACTTCGCGGGGCACCTCGCGTCGCTGCTGCACGGGATCCCGCACATCGTGACGGCCCACAGCCTCGAGCCGCTGCGCCCGTGGAAGGCCGAGCAGCTCGGCGGCGGGTACGCGGTCTCGAGCTGGATCGAGAAGTCGGCGTACGAGAGCGCCGCGGCGATCGTCGCGGTCAGCAACGGCATGCGGGAGGACATCCTCCGCAGCTACCCGTCGCTCGACCCCGAGCGCGTGCGGGTGATCTACAACGGCATCGACGTCGAGGCCTGGCATCCCGTCGAGGATCCTGCGCTGCTGGCGGAGCTCGGGATCGACCCGGCGAAGCCGTCGGTCGTGTTCGTGGGCCGCATCACGCGGCAGAAGGGCCTGCCGTACTTCCTCCGCGCCGCCGAGCGCCTGCCGGCGGACGTGCAGGTGATCCTCGCTGCGGGCGCGCCCGACACTCCGCAGATCATGGCGGAGGTGGAAGGCCTCGTGCGCGGGCTGCAGGAGACCCGCGAGGGCGTGGTGTGGCTGGATCGGATGCTGTCGCGGCACGAGCTGTGCACCATTCTGAGTGCGGCCACGACGTTCGTCTGCCCGTCGGTCTACGAGCCGCTGGGCATCGTGAACCTCGAGGCCATGGCGTGCGGCGCCGCCGTCGTCGGCACGGCGACCGGCGGGATCCCGGAGGTCGTCGTGGACGGCGTCACCGGCCGACTGGTGCCGATCGAGCAGGTGCAGGACGGCACCGGCACCCCGACCGACCCCGAGCAGTACGTGTCGGACCTCGCCCGTGTGCTCACCGAGGTGGTGAGCGATCCGGAGCGCGCGCGAGAGTTCGGAGCCGCCGGACGCACGCGCGCGACCGAGGATTTCAGCTGGCAGCGCATCGCCGACCAGACGGCCGCGCTGTACGCGGAGGTGGTCGCCGGCGGCCGATAGGCTGTCAGCATGCCCCAGGTGCTCGAGTTCTCCGACGTCGTCGTCCGCCGAAACGCCCGGAACATCGTCGATCACCTCAACTGGACGATCAACGACGACGAGCGCTGGGTGGTCCTCGGACCCAACGGCGCCGGCAAGACCACCGTCCTCCAGATGGCCGACACGCTCCTGCACCCGACGTCGGGCGTCGTGACAATCCTCAATGAGCGCCTCGGTCGCACCGATGTCTTCGATCTGCGGCCCCGGATCGGGTTCGCCTCCTCGGCGATGGCGCGCCGCGTGCCGCCGGAGGAGACGGTGCTCAATGTCGTCCTGACGGCGGCGTACTCGGTGCTCGGTCGCTGGCGCGAGGACTACGAAGACATCGACGAGCGCCGCGCGCTGCGCGTGCTCGCGGAGTGGAAGCTCGACCACCTCGCCGATCGCACGTTCGGCACCCTCAGCGACGGCGAGCAGAAGCGGGTGCAGATCGCCCGCGCGGTGATGACCGACCCCGAGCTGCTGCTCCTCGACGAGCCGACCGCCAGCCTCGACCTGGGCGCCCGCGAAGAGCTGCTCATCCTGCTGGGCGGCTACGCGCAGGCGCCCACGACGCCGGCGATGATCATGGTCACCCACCACGTCGAAGAGATCCCGCTCGGGTTCACGCACGTGCTGCTCCTGCGGGACGGCCAGGCCGTGGCATCCGGACCGATCCGCGAGACCCTCACCGCCGAGGCCCTGACCGATACGTTCGGCGTTCCGATCCGGCTCAGCGAAGAGGGCGGCCGCTATGCCGCCCGCGCCGCGCACTGAGCCCCCGAGCGGCCGGTTCGGCGTCCGCGCCGGAGACTGGTAGAATCTCTCTTTGGTGCATTCGCACCCCAGACTTTGACCGCCCTGGCAAAATCCAGGGCACCATCCTCAAAGGACCATCATGAAGACTGACCTCCACCCGGACTACCAGGCCGTCGTGTTCCGTGACCTCGGCTCGGGCGAGACCTTCCTCACCCGCTCGACGGTGACCAGCGACAAGACGATCGAGCTCGACGGCGTCGAGTACCCCGTCATCGACGTCGAGATCTCGTCGGCCTCGCACCCGTTCTACACGGGCAAGCAGCGCATCATGGACTCGGCCGGTCGTGTCGAGAAGTTCAACCAGCGCTTCAAGAACTTCGGCGGCTCCAAGTAAGCAGCCACC
>DATEOM010000481.1:0-4510 GCA_035274105.1 Microbacterium sp. | reverse complement strand
TTCAGCTCGACCTACGACCTGCGCGCGACCACCGATGCCGCGTTCGCGGCGGCGGGACTGACACCGCACACGGTCATCGAAGGCGCCGAGATGGATGCCGTGCTGCGCTTCGTCGAGCGCGGGATCGGCGTCGCGATCGTGCCCGCGATGGTGCCGATCGAGCGGTCGGGGCTGCGGTCGGTGCGCCTCTCGCACCCGACCCTGACGCGCACGATCAGCATCGCGCGGGTCACCGACATGTCTCCGACCTCCGCCGTCGAGGTGATGCAGCAGACGATCGCGCGCACCGCCGCCGCGCTCGCCGCGGGACCGCAGGCGACGATGCGGCTCGCCGGGTAGCGAGAGCCGGAAGGGAACGGATGCTGCGGGCCGCAGCATCCGTCATCCGCCACGTGCGACCGCCACACCTCGATGCTGTTCCCCGCAGCTTCGACGCGATAGGGTGAGGCCCACGGGCAGCTCCGTGATCCTGGGAATTGATCGCAGTGCGAGCGCCCGGACTGGGGATCTCTGGGGCTGGGCCGCTGATTTCCCCCTGCGCTCCCCCCGCGCAAGGACGGTCCCTCGGACGTTGCAGCTAGAGCCTGTAGCGTCCGAGGGACCTCAGCCTGTTCCGCGGTGTCACGCGCCTTTTGGGGGGAAGGCTCGGCACTGGGGATGCCTATGTGACACGGCCGAAAGGTGCGGAACCCGGCCTGCTGCCACCCTAGCGAATCCTCACGGACGTGCCTCGACGGGCTCGCCGTCGCGGATGGCGGGCGGGCCGCTCCGCGTGGTGCGAGCAGGGTAGCGCGTGCGTGCGGCCGCGTCGACCCCCACGACGCAGGCTCGGCTCGCGCGGAGGGTGGGTGCTCCACCGCCAGTTCGAAGGAGCATCATGTACTTCCACCTGCAACAGCTCATCAACCCGATCGAGCAGGACGAGCCCGACCCCGCTGCGGCCAACGCGTTGCAGGAGGGGCTCGGCGGCCAGTTCGGCGAGATGCGCACGATGATGCAGTACCTGTTCCAGAGCATCAACTTCCGCGGCCCGGAGGGCAAGCCCTACAAGGACCTGCTCCAGGGGATCGGCACGGAGGAGATCGGCCACGTCGAACTCATCGGTACGACGATCGCCCGTTTGCTCGACGGATCTCCGCGCTACCAGGGCAAGCCGGATGACCCGGTCGACGAGCCCGGCGCCGGCGGTGCCGTGCCGCTGAACATCGCGCTCTCCGAGGGCAACATCCATCACTTCCTGGTGGGCGCCCAGGGTGCGCTCCCGGTGGACGCCGCCGGCAACCCGTGGAGCGGAAGCTACGTGTACAACTCGGGCAACCTCGTGCTCGACCTGCTCTACAACCTCATGCTCGAATCGACCGGGCGCCTCCAGAAGTGCCGGCTCTACGAGATGACGGCGAACAAGACCGCACGGTCGACGATCTCGTACCTCATCGTTCGCGACCAGGCTCACGAGAACGCGTACGCCAAGGCTCTCGAGACCCTCGGCGTGAACTGGCGGACCGCGCTGCCGATCCCGAAGACGAACGCCGAGCAGTTCCCCGAGGTCAAGCGCCTGCTCGACCTGGGGCTGCAGAGCAAGCAGTACTCGTTCGATCTCGACGATCAGTCCGAGGCCGGCAAGATCTTCCAGGGGCTGTCGCCGTCGGGTGATGGAACCATGTTGGATGCCTCGCAGCAGGCGCCGGAGGGGGCGCCGATCACCATCGCGCCCGAGCGTCGAGAGGAGTTCTCGCCCGGCGCCGACGCCGAGCTGACGGCGCTCATCGCCGCCACCGCCGAGATGGAGATGGCCGACATCGACGCGACGTTCGGACGCCTGTGAGAAACGGCTGCTGTGCCGGTGCCTCGAGGCAGCGGCACAGCAGCCGTCGGCTCAGGGCTTGAGGACGACCTTGATGCAGCCGTCCTCTTTCTTCTGGAAGGTCTCGTAGAGGGCGGGTGCATCGTCGAGCGGCACGCTGTGCGTGACCAGATCCATCACGCCGAACGGATCCGCCGGTTCTTCGACGAGCGGCAGCAGCTCATCCGTCCACCGCTTCACGTTGCACTGACCCATCCGCAGCGAGATCTGCTTGTCGAACAGCGTCTTCATCGGCATCAGGTCGGCTTCTCCGGCGTAGACGCCGCTGATCGACACCGTTCCGCCGCGGCGGACGAGATCGATCGCACCGTGCAGAGCGGCGAGCCGGTCCACGCCCGCCGTGTCCATGACCTTCTGGGCGATGGGGTCGGGGAGCAGGCCGACGGCCTGCTGCGCGAACTTCACTCCGGGGTTGCCGTGCGCTTCGAGCCCGACCGCGTCGACGACGGCGTCCGCTCCTCGGCCATCGGTGAGGTCTCGCAGCCTGTCGATGACGTCGTCCGTCAACTCGAAGGTGTCGACACCGTGCCGCTCGGCCATGGCGCGTCGCTCCGGGACGGGGTCGATCGCGAGCACGCGGTAGCCGCGCTGCACGCCGATCCGGGCCGCGAACTGGCCGACCGGGCCGAGGCCCATCACCGCCAGGGTGCCGCCGTCGGGCACCTGCGCGTACTCCACGCCTTGCCATGCGGTCGGCAGGATGTCGCTGAGGAAGAGGTACCGCTCGTCGGGCAGATCGACGCCGACCCGCACCGTGTTGTACTCGGCGAACGGCACCCGCAGCAGCTCGGCCTGACCGCCGGGCACCTGCCCGTACAGCTTCGTGTAGCCGAACAGCGCGGCACCGGTGCCGTATTCGCGGACCTGCGTCGTCTCGCACTGCGACTGCAGGCCCGAACGGCACATGAAGCAGTGTCCGCACGCGATGTTGAAGGGCACCACGACCCGGTCGCCGACCGCGAGTGTCGTCACATCCTTTCCCACCTCGACGACCACTCCCATCGGCTCGTGGCCGAGGATGTCGCCCGCGTCGAGGAACGGGCCGAACAGCTCGTAGAGGTGCAGATCGGAGCCGCAGATCGCCGTCGACGTGATCTGCACGATCGCGTCGGTGGGCTCCTCGATCTTCGGGTCGGGCACCGTCTCGACGCTGATGCTGCGCTTGCCCTGCCAGGTCACTGCTCTCATCGAACTGCCTCTCTCCGCGGTCGTGTCGTGCGCTCGAACTCGCGTTCGCTCACGTGCCGAACGTAGGCGGGCGTCATCGCCACCGCGCGTGGCTTGACGAGATCGGACGCGGATGCGACCATGTCGGCCCTGTCGGCGACCGGTCGCCTTTCGCGACCGGCCGCCTTTCGCGACCGGCCCTTTCGCCGCGGCGCCGTTAGCGGGGCACTCGTCCGCTGTAAAGCCCCTGGGTCGTGCGCGGTACCCGCCCTAGCGTCGCCAGCGGTTCCCAGGGAAACGATCGCCGGAGGTGCCGATGACGCTGGAGCAGCCTGACCGCGTGAACGATGTCTGGGGTTCGCGCACCCCCTACGACCGCGGTGCGAACTGGGATGTGCGCGTCGATCTCGCGCTCGCCGACGGCGTCGAGGAGGGGACGTCGACACGTGGGTGCGGTCGGCATGTGTGCTGTGCAGCAACGGGTGCGGCTGCGACATCGCCGTGAAGGACGGCCGGATGGTCGGGACCCGCGGGCGAGCCGACGACGCCGTCAACCGCGGCCGGCTCGGACCGAAGGGGCTCTACGCCAGCTGGCGGGGGATGACGGGAGTCGATCGGCTGACGACGCCGCTCGTCCGCGTCGGAAAGGACCTGGTGCCGGCGAGCTGGGACGACGCCATGGACCGCATCGTCCGCAGGAGCCGCGAGCTGCTCGACGAGACCGGTCCGCTCAGCCACGCCTTCTACACGAGTGGGCAGCTCTTCCTCGAGGAGTACTACGCGCTCGCCGTCGTGGGGAAGGCCGGCGTCGGCACCCCGCATATGGACGGCAACACCCGGTTGTGCACGGCGACTGCGGCGTCAGCGCTGAAGGAGAGCTTCGGTGCCGACGGCCAACCCGCGTGCTACGACGACCTCGACGAGTGCGACGCGATGTTCCTCTTCGGGCACAACATGGCCGCCACGCAGACGGTGCTGTGGTCACGGGTGCTGGATCGCCTGGCCGGGCCCCGGCCGCCACGGCTCGTCGTCGTCGACCCGCGGAACACGCCGGTGGCACGGCGCGCGGACGTCCACCTGCCCGTGCGCCCCGGCACCAACCTCGCGCTCATGCTCGCCCTCGTCCGTGAACTTCTCGAGAACGGATGGATCGACGAGGCGTTCGTCGCCGCCCACACGATCGGGCTGGACGACCTGCGCGCCCACGCATCGGAGTGGACACCGGAGCGCGCCGCAGATGTCTGCGGCGTCGATCCGCGCGACATCCGCGAGGCCGCGCGCATCTTCGGCACGGCCGAGCGGCCGCTGTCGACGGTTCTGCAGGGCTTCTACCAGTCCTCGCAGGCGACGGCCGCCGCGTGCCAGGTCAACAACCTCCATCTGCTGCGCGGCATGATCGGGCACCCCGGCGCCGGGGTGCTGCAGATGAACGGCCAGCCGACCGCGCAGAACAACCGCGAGTGCGGCGCCGACGGCGAC
>DATEOM010000480.1:0-21122 GCA_035274105.1 Microbacterium sp. | reverse complement strand
GCGGCCCGCGGCCGCTCTACGATGCCCGCCGCGCGATCGCGCGCGCTCGGGCGATGTGCGGCCGCGGGGTCTACCAGCTCGGCACCGGGGACATCGACAGCGACGGAGACGACCCGCGCGACTGCTTCGGCTTTGCCGTGTGCGAGCTCTTCGGCATCAAGCGGCACCGGCCGGGCTTCAACCGCGGCAGCTGGGCGACGGTGAGCGACGACCTGAACTGCAACAGCGCTCTCGAGGACGCTCACCACGGCGGCGAGCTGTTCGCGATCGTGACGCGCCCGGAGCCCGGGGTGCTGCTCGCGTATCCGACGATCCGGCTGCCCGGCCACGAGCGGCCGTGGATCGGCCACATCGCGATCGTCGTGTCCGCGATCCGCGCGCTCGAGTGGGACTCGTCGCGTCCGGACTACTCGCTGCTCGACGTCGTGCACTGCCACGGGCCCGATGGTCGTCGGCCCGGCATCACGCGCGGCGACGGATCGCCGATGAACCTTCACGACCACAACTGGCCGAAGCCCGAGAACCGGACATGGATGCTTCGGGTTCTGCCGTGACACACACGAAAGGCTTTGACGATGAAAAAGAAGTCTGCGAACAAGCTGGCGCTGAACTCGGAGTCGATCCGGGCCCTGACCGACCTCGATCTCAGCCGCGCGCATGGCGGCGATCCAGGCGCCGAGACGGACATCAGCGGCGAGCGCTGCTCGGTCGTCTACTGGTGCCAGAGCAACACGAGCATTCAGCGCAGTTGCTCGAGCTGCTGAGCGCGCAGGCGACGCAGTAGTTCAGCGGCGGTCACCGCCGCGCTCGCTCCTGTCGATCGAGTGCCTTGTTGTGCATGCGAGTTCGCAGACCCTGCTCTGCGAGCAACCCGTCGACGATTGCGCAGCGCGCCCACGACGGTGCCGCGAGCCAGGGCGCCGCGAGAAGCGGAACGCCGAGAGCCATCGTGGTCACTGGCGAACCTCGGCGCGCCGGAGCGAGCGGCAGCCGACGATCCGGCCACTCGGGTCTCTGACCTGTTCGCCCGGGACCAGGAGGTCGCCGGTCCACCGGCCTCGCTCCGCGGCGACCGGCGGAATCACCATCGACACGATCAAGTAAACTCCTGGCTCTGGGTCCGGCAGGTCGACGATCTTGGTATATCGAACCGTGGAGGTCGGAATCTCAAACCGGATCCGATCCGTGGGCGCCCCGGTCGGGTCCGGGATCGATATGCCGATCGGCTCTCCGGGGGTCGACTCCTCGATCGCTCGTGCGATGGTGCCGGACGGCGGGAACGTGAACTCTCCGACCACGATCGGGTGTGGCGTGAGGTTTCGAATCTCGGACGGTGCGGACGGTGCGGGCGGCGCCGGCCAGCGCTCTCGCATCTTGAGAAACGGCGAACGCCAGTCCCTGCCACTTCCCTGGTAGTACCGAGCTACCTCGTCGGTCAGCTCCTCACAGATCAGCGGGGCCAGCCGCTCTACCTCGACTGAAGGCAGGGCCGGATCGAGGAATTGCCGCACGTAAAACGTGCGCGTGTCACTGGACGGAAACCCGGCGGCGCGCATCACGTCGGACGTGGACAGATCGAGCCAGGCTCTGACCTCGTCGAGGTTCAGCACGGGGTACAGTTCGTACCGGTGGGGGTGACGCTGGTCGTAGCAGCGTCCAGAGTTGTCAATCCAGTGCGAGCGAAAAGTCGTGGTCTTCATCGTTCGATCCTTTGTTGCCGCCGACTTTTTATCGGCGGCGGTGCGCTGCGAGGTCGCGGGCCTCGTGCTGGCGGTCCAGCAGCGCTACTGAAACCAGGACGCTCCTCGCGTCCCGAATCGAACAGAAAATCAGCTCTCGTAATCGACGATCGTCAGGCAGCGCACCCAGTTCGGCGCTTGCTGTCCGATCCAGATCCGTTGCCCGACCTCGAGCTCCTGGGTCGCCGCGACCGCGACGAGCTCGAGCCGATTGGCGCCCAGACGCTCCAGCTCGGCGAGCGCGTGCCGCTCCGATGCGTGGAGCGACCTGGTCTGATCCGACCGGCGCGGACCTGTCGGTCACCTTTTTGAAGGGCGCGCCGGGCGCGTGCTCCCCGTGCCCAAAGCCACCGTACTCGACCTCGACGGTCTGGCCCTGCAGGGCGCGCGGTACGTCAAAGCGGACTCCGGAAGGGATGTCCTCACTGCGGCATGGTTCGTAGTCGTAGTCGCTCATCTGGTCATCCTTTCGCTCTGTCAGCTGCTGCTGCGCGGATCCAGTCGCTGAGGGGCAGAAGCTCGGCATCGGCTGCAGCCTTCCAGGCCGCCTTCTCATCCACGGTCGCGCGAACCGTGACCGTCTCCGTCGCCGGGGCGCCGGCGCGCGGCTTCGCGCCGTCGAGCCGCGCAGCGAACGCCTCGCGTGCGGCAGCTTCGGAGCGGTAGATCTCAGTCGTACGGGGCACCCCGTTGCAGAGCTCGCGGACCACCTCCCACCGCGAGCGACCGGTGCGCCACAACTGGTCGCGCACTGGCCACTCGGTGCCCGCGATCACGCGCACCCGGACGTCGACCTCCTCGAGGAGCTCGCGGATCACGGCCGGACCTTCCGCGTTGGCAGAGGGACCGCGAAGGTCTGTGGCACCGGCTTGATCTCGATCGGCTGGGGTGTCCGCACAGACCCCAGCGGGGCGCCCTCCCACGGTGCTACTCCGGCGTCGCGGAGTACCTGCCGACAGTGCGCAATGCGCTCGTCGTCCTTCGGCCAACCCTGCGACCAGTACCCGAGCACGGCGATGGCGCCCGGCTGGATGTCGCAGCCGAGCGCTGCAGCGATCCGATCAGCGATCTCGCGGCGCGCGTCCGCATCGAGTGGCGTCCACCGGATGAGACGGCGCTCTTCGAAGCGGATCTCAGTCCAGCCTTCCGCCCATGCGCGTTCGTAGCGCAGATCGCCATCTTGCAGCGTCAGGCGCGCGTTGAAGCGCTCTTGGTAGATTTCGATCGTTCCCGTACGAAGTGTGATTGTCATAACTCACCCTTTCCTGTTGGTCGTGGTCACCGACTGCGCGCCCGGGGATACCTGACCACCATGAAGATCGCGCATCGCCCTGCCGTGGGCGCCGATCTTCAAAAACGCTCGTTGTCATGTCCCCACTCTAAGTTCTGTCGTACGAAACGTCAAGTTCTGTCGTACGAATCTTGTAAGTAGGCGACAGGACGGGAGCCCGTGCGGAACAAGTCGTGCCTCACGTCCGCGACAGAAGCAGCCCTAGCCCGTGTTCAGTCGGGACTAGGTACGTGTCAGTCCACTCACACGGGCGATCACCGCGGAGGCTGCTGGTCTCACGGCACTCCTGCCGGACCTCGCGGAACGTGGCAGCGCCTGCCTCGGCATGTCAGGTCTCCTTGGTGCCGGACCGCTCGAGCGCGTCCGCGTGCCTGACCAGCGACTCAGCGAGCGCTCTCGCGTCCGCCGGCGGGAATCCAACCCACGCTGTCGGCTTGCCGAGGTCGATGATGACGATTCCGTCCCTGGATCCGACTGCGATCCTGAGCTCGCCTTCATCGGCGGGCGTGATCCGGCCGCGTGGGAACCGGCCGGTCGGACCAAGCTTCTCAGCTGCCGTGATCCGGCCGGACTTCGTCTCGTCGATGAGCTTCTTGATCTGCTCGTTGATCAGCCTGGTCATCTCCGCGTCGTGCTCTGGGCTGTGGTTGCTCACGGCGCCTCCGTGCGGTCGTAGACCGACACGCCGTCGCGGCCGTACTGCAAGACCTTGCCGAGCCGCATGCGCGCCTCCTCGATGGCGCGCAGCGCGAGCATGCTCTGCGCGATCATCTCGCCGTGCTGGCCCGGATACGCGTCGGGCGTCTTGATCTCCGGGTGCTCCTTGATGGCGCGCACGGTGTGCTCGATCTCGAGCAGTGCCTTGCGCAGGCTGGTCGCGATTTCCTTGATGCTGTCGTCCATGTCAGGTTCCTCTCTTTGGTCGTGGTTTCCATCTGTCGCTCGACGGTGGATCGCTGGCCTGGAAAACTTTGTTGGGGTAGCGTCGTCGCGACATGAAGAAATGCCCGTTCAACGCCGGCATCCACAGACAAGGCATCGGCGATGGCCCCGGCTCGAAGCGCAAGCCTGGCGGCGTCATCGAACTGCCGTACCTCGACGGCGTGCAGCACAAGGAGTTTCCGCGATGAGAATCCCGCACCTCGCCCGGCTCGTCGGTCACCGCGATGCGTCCGGAGGAACACCATGACCTACCGAGAACTCCTGTTGTGGCTCGAGCGCTACGCCGAGTCGCACGAGGACGGCGAACTCGACATGCCGGTTGTCATGAGGATCGAGCGAGCTGACACCGAATTCGCTTCTCCGCTACCACCTGTCGAGGCTCCGGCCGGCTCTCGCGCGATGGCCGCATCGGACAAGAGGTGGCGCGACGCCCAGCTGACGTTACCAACCGCGCGGCTCGAGCGGCGCAACACGCTGAGCGGCGAGGTCGAAAGGTGGCCGCGGTGACTCCAGCGGAGCTCCGCCAGCTCTCACGACTCGCGGCGCGGCTTGCGAGCGAGCTCGAATCCGGACCAGCATCAGCGGCGGGGATCGCCGCGCCTGGGCAAGGAGCCCAATGCGACGAGAAAGAGTCACCGCACATGGACCGTACCGACACGGCAAGAAGTGGCGGGTCCACTTCGTCACTGGATCCGGACGAGATCGGACGACGACATATGAGACGTTTGCTGCGCGAGCGGACGCGCAGCGTTGCAAGGACGCCGCGACCGACGAGGCGCAAGGTCTCACGGTGAGCGCTGCGATCAAGGCGTTCGTCGACAGCAAGCGTGCCCAGGGTCGCGCCGAGCTGACCCTCGGCACGTACGCGAGCAATCTGAGCGTGCTCCTCGCCGAGTACCTGCACCGTCCGGTGAGGTCGATCGCAACCCGCGGCGCCGAGCTCTACGCGGCAGTGCTCGATGGCAACAGCGTCGACTACCACCGCCACCTGCTCGCCGTCGGGGGCATTTGGGCGAAGTGGTGCGTGAAGCAGCGCTGGCTGCGCGCCGACCCGTTCGCCGACGTTGAGCCACTCGGTCAACGCATCTACGGCGCAGACAAGTCGCGACTGACGGTCGACGAGAGCCGCCGGCTCGAGGCTTGGTGCCTCGCGCACCCCGAGGACCAGGGCGCCATCTTGACGCTCGGCTACCTGTACCTCGGCACACGGTGCTCCGAGCTCGCGTGCCGTGACGTCCGAGACCTCGACGACGATGGGCGCGTGCTCGTGGTCGGCAAGACGAAGACCCGGGCCGGGCGCCGCAAGCTCGCGATCCCGGAGTCGCTGCGTGAACTGCTCGCCGCGTGGTGCACCGGCCGGTCGGGCGATGCGCCGATCTTCACCGACGCGACCGGCCAGCGCATGGGCCGCAACGCGGCCCGCAAGCACGTGCGCCGAGTGTGCGACGCCGCAGGTGTCCAGGTTCTGCCACCGCAGGCGTTGCGGCGAACCGCGGCCGACCTCGCGCACGCTGCCGGCCAGCACCCCCTCGCGATCGCGAGGTTCCTCGGCCACTCCACCGGTGCGGCACCCAAGGTCACCGAACAGGCCTACCTCGAGCGCGGTGCCGCCGCAGCGGCGCAGGGCGAGCGGGTGCTCGAGGCGCTTCGAGGAGAGACCTGGAAATCACCCTGGAAACCAGGTCAGGAATCGGGCGACGTGCCCGACGAGAACTGATCCCGAAAGACATACGGGTTGGTGCTGACAGCTTGCTTCAGGAAGAACGGCACCCCAGCCGCTGCGCACTGATCGCGCAGCGATCGGAGCCACGCGACGTCACACGGGCGCGCTCCGGGGCCGCTTTCGCAACCAGCGACGAGCCACAGCGATCCTGCCTTACACGCTGCATCGGCGAGCATGTGTTTCAGATCGATGTCTCCTAGCAACGGCTCGCACGAGAACCAACGCACAACCGCAGGACACGCGAGCAGATCTGGCCAGCGCTCGTCGAGCGTGTCCTGGTTCTCGGCGGAGACCCCGAGATGGACGTTGGGCAGCGGCCAGCGCGCGTCTCGTCGACGAGGTATTCCGTCGACAACTCCGTTCAACGCATCAAGTGCCGCATCCTCGATCAATGCGCGTGGGATAGGTGGCATCGGGATGCGATTCAGGAGTTCCTTTCCGACCGGATTAGCCCACTCGAACCACTCGCGCATCCGCCGAGCGCGCTTCGTCAACACCTGAAACGTGTGCTGCGGCGCAGCAGCCATCACACCGAACACCGCCGCGATCTGCTCGTTCGTGAGCTTCTCGTGGAACAGATCGCTCATGCTGTTCACGAAGATCTGGCGCGGCTTCTTCCAGCTGAGCGGCGCCGCGAGCGCGACCGGGTCGAGCTCGACTTCGCCGGTCCACGCTGGCTCACCGCTCTTCGTGATCCGGACGAGCCGATCGTACTTGCTCGGCTTGCCCTTCGACATGCGGACGATGCGCGCTGCCTGGTGCTTGGCGTAGCAGTTCGCGCACCCGGGGCTGACCTGTGAGCAGCCGCGAACCGGGTTCCACGTGACATCGGTCCACGATATTTCAGTCTTGCCCATTGCCGCTCCTGTCCCCGCGCGGATACCCACGCAGCGCCTCCGCGGCGGTCATGATCGCCCAGAGACCGAACGCCATTATCCCGAGGACGACGGCGGCGCCGAACCACTCGTAGATCGCGAACCAGACGAGGAGGCAGAGCGTCGCTACGCCGAGGAGAATCCAGCTGAGCGCGCTCACTTGTCGGCCTCGAGGCGCTCGGCCTCCTTGATCGCGGCCTCGATGTCGAGCAGTAGGTCCCACGCTTCGCCGCGGGCCGGTGCGATGAGCCTGGCGCTGTACATGCGATCGGCCTCGCTGGTCCTGTCGAGAACCGGAGGGCGCTCGAGCCGCTTGCGGAGCCGAGCCGCGAGGATCTTCAGGGCGATCATGGTGTCCACCCGGTGCGGATGAGAGCCTCGGCTTCGGCGTCTCGAATCCTGGCTGCCTCGGTGAGCATGTCGAGAAACCTGTCGCCGTCGTTCACGCGCACGAAGTTCCATGCCTCAGCTGCGAGCTCTGCGGCCCCCGCTACGGCGTCGATCTGTTCACCCGTGTCGTACGTGTACCAACCAATATCTCCGCTGCTTGCCGCGATCGCGCAGATCAGCGCGGCGTCTTCGCGGACCTTCTTGCTATAGCGCTTCCTCATGGCTTCCTCGCGCGGTAGGCGTCGAGCGCCCGAGCGAGCCGGTGCATCGGTCCGCTCAGGTCACCGGGCCATGTCAGCATCCCCTTGACGACTTCGGCGTGACAGCTCTCGGCATCATCAGCCGCCTCGACCACCGGGCGCATGGCCTCGACCTCAGCGCTCAGCGCGGCGTGGGCGCGCTCGATCTCGGCCAGGCGATCCGCGCGCGCGGTGGTCGGCGGATCGCGGTAGTCCAGCAACGCATCTCCAGCAGGCGATCTCGCGTCGATCACTCGGCGACGGACAAGCACCGCTACCTCGTCGGCCAGCCGGTCACCAGCAACATGGTCGAACGTTCGCAGGGGTCGTTTCTCCAGCTGGTCGATCTCCTCCAGCGCGGCGCGCAGGTGGACGGCGAGTAGCATCTCGGGTTGGCGCCTCAGTTCGCACCATTCCTTGTGAATGGCGAGCAGGAACTCGGCCTGTGCGCGGTTGAACGTGACGGCCGGCTTGTCGCTCATGCCGCGGCTCCATACACGCGGTAGTGCTTGAGCGCTTCGAGGCACTCGCTGCAGCATGCGCGCAGCCCCTTGGGCCCATGGGCGTCGCGCACCCCGCCGCAGCGGGCGCACCCCGTGCGGTACGTGCGGCGAAACGCGTACTGCAGATCGAGCGGGTCGATCGCGATCAGGAGCGCCGCGCGGAACCGCTGCTTGGTGGTCACCGCTCACCGCTCCTTCGGTCGCGCGGGTCGCGCCAGCGTGTTGGCCCAGATGCGCTGCGCCTCGGCGAGCACAAGACGCATGCGTTGTTCGCTCAGGCGCGGCGTGACGGTCCGCGAGATCGCCGGTCCGTCGGGCGCCTTCGAGACGATCTCGGCGACGTCGCCGTCGAGATCGGAGAGATCCACTTCTACGTCGGCGAGCAGGTTCGGATCAGGCTGTGACATCTCTTTCCTCGATACGAGTGGCCCGCGCTCGGATCAGCGCGAGTCGGTCAATAGGGGCCTCGGCAGGACGTCCGGGATCGTCCTTGGGTGGTCCGTCCGTCGACATGAGACGCTGTCGGCGGCACAGCCGAGGCGAACGTGTTTGGCGCGCGACGGGATTGGCGACGCGGAGCTCTCGCAAGCGCGCATCGGACCGCCGTTTGATCTCGCGGCGTCGCTCCAGGCAGATGGCGCAGCGCGAGAAGCCGGGCTCCTTGTCTCGTCCGCACATCTCGCGGCACATCCCGCGCGCGATGGCTGCGTCGCGGCGCCTGGCCCGGGCCCGCAGGCACTCGTCGCACCGGCGCTTGCCGGGAGCTGCGGGTCGCCCGACGCACTCGTAGCAGAGCCCCCCGCGCGGCGGCGCCGACGCGGATGTTGCGTTGGTACTCGGCGCGGCTTGCCCTCACTTGGCCACCCGCGAGCTCGAGCACCGCTCGAAGTGACTCGACCACCGCGGCACGCACCGCTCGGGTGGCGTCCATGCCGGCGCCTTGCCCTGGTGACTGGCGATCCCGTCGAGGATAGTCCACTCACCGTCGGCATCGAGCTCGAAGGGTGCGCGCTTGCCCGATCGTTCCATGGTCGCGAGCACGATCAGCGCACCGCACGTGCACCGCGACTCCGAGAGCTTCGAGAGCGAGGTGGCCACCGGTCACCCCTCCCTTTGCGCGATCAGCTCGTAGAGCGCGAAGTGGAGCCAGTCCACCTCCTCGTCGGTGAGCATGATCCGGCCACGCGGACCCCGTTCGCGGTGATACGCGTCCGCGTTGAGCACGTGCTCCGGGTGCACGTGCTCGTCGACCAACTCGGCGATCCCGTCCCCGGGGTCGAGCTCGAGGCGCAGTCGGTGACCGGACGTGTTGCCGATCGGGTGCAGGCGGACGAATCGAGCGGTCATTACTCTGCCCTCGGGCCGGCCGGGTCCGTCATCAGTCCGGACTCGACGCGCGCGAGCCACTGCTTGATCGACGCGATCATGTCCGCGCGCTGGGCGTTCGAGACGTACGCGAGGTTCCCGGTGTCACCGAACTCGAACACGAACAGCGTCAGGCCAACTTCGGGCCCGAGCTCGTGCATGGCGTATCCGATCATGTCGCGCGCGACGCGCTCGAGCTCGCTGCGGGCGTACGGCATTGGCATCATGTCCTCCGTTCCTCGCGCTCGATGCGCGCGATCTCTGCGGCCTCGTCGGCCGACATGCCGGTATCCCGCTGGATGCTCTCGGCGCGGCGGATGCGCTCTCGTGCGCGCTCGAACGCCGCGGTGACACCAGCGCGTTGCGCGGCTGGGATCTGCGACCACCCCTTCCGCATCTCGGCGTCGAGCGCCTTGAAGCCGGAGGCCTCGCAGGCCTCGAATCGACCAACGAACGGGTGCGCGATATCGCGGGTTACGTCGCGAGCCTCTGCGCGGCTTGATGTCGCGGTGGGCGATGCCTCTCGCGCCGCGCCGACGTCTCCGCCGACAGCCCAGCGCGCGAGCTGTTCGCCGATGTCCTCGTCGAGCTGGCGCGGCTTCGCGAACAGGTCGCGGAACCAGCCGGGCAGCTTCATGAGCTGGCGCTCGCCGATCTTGTCGGACGTCCACGTCGGCACTCCGTCGCCGCCCGGGAAGATGAGGACCTTGAGGAGCATCTCGTAGATGAGGTCCTCGGCGCCGAGCGCCTGCCATCCAAGATCGACTGGCTCCTTGCCCGGAACTGGCTTGATCTTTTCCTTGGCGCGGAAAAGGAAAATCCAGTTCACGCGCTGCTGGATCACGAACCGCTTCATTTCGCTGTGCTCGGCCTTCGGGCGGATCCACGCGGCCATCGTGCAGCGCTCGCGCTTCTTCCAGTCCTGACCGGCCATGCGGTCGAGCTCGGCCTCGTGCATCTCGAGAACGCCACCGGTGCCCTCCCACTCGTAGCTCACCTGGTCGACGATGATCGTGGTGGGGTTGTGCCGCAGCGCCTCCCTGAAGGCAGCGATGTAGTCGAGCGGCCCGTGCGGCGGCTCGAAGTCGATGTGCAGGAAGCGGTGCACGTCGCTGTGCTGCTTTGCTCGGCCGGCCTCGGTGTCGATCATGACCGTCGGGCCGGGCACCACGCGCGCGAAACCGTCGGCGAGCCGAAGGGCGCTCTTCGTCTTGCCGGCGCCGCTGGGCGCGATGATGCCCATGATGATTGGCGTGCGCTCACGCCTGGCCGGCTTGGCCTCGAAGGTTCGGGTCACTGCAGCGCCTCGATCGCAGACTCGAGCTCAGCCCACAGGGACTTCTCTCGGTCGTCACACCGCTTGAGCACCGACGAACCCTTGTCAGTCGCATAGGCCAGCTCGGACTGCACCCGCGCGTCCGCATAGCGCTGGACGAGGAGCTTGAGCTTTTGATTCCTCATCACATCTCTCCGGGCGTGTAGCCCTCTTGTCGAAGCGTCCACATCGGCGCCGACATCTCTTCGTTCCCGGGCGTGCGGTAGTCAGGCCATCGTCCGGTTGCGAGGCCGGCGGCCCACGCGTTGCGCGCGCGGACCCACCGACGCTCGCCGATCTCCATGTACGGCCCGCGCGCGATCGGATCCCACACGGCGTATGGGCGCCGCGTCTCGACCCACAGGTAGCGGAACTCGATCCGGCCCTGCAGGCGCGGGTAGAGCGCGTTGAGCGCGCGCGGGTACGCTGCGGCGGCGATCGCGTAGCCGAGGTTCTCGGCGGTCCGGTTGCAGCGCTCGGGCGCCGCGTCGCCCACGGGCTTGAGCTCGTAGATGATCGCGTGGTTGGCCAACGTGCCGTACCCCGGAGCGACGACCTCACCGTCGCTCAGCAGCGCCACGTGGTCGATCATGCACCGGCACTTCACCGGGCCGTGCGGCGTGGCCTCGTGCCACTCGATCGCGAACTCGCTGATGCCGTCGAGCGTGTGACCGGCCTCGGCGATCCGTGCCTTCATCGCGCCGGCGATCCGCAGGTTGGTCTCCATGTCAGGCTCCTTGACCGGGATGCAGCCGCGCTCTCGGGCGGCGGCGGCGAATGCTTTCCCATCCTTCGTGGACAGCGCGCCGTTCTTGGCGAGCAACGCGCTCGGGATGACCTCGATCCGCTTGCCGACACCGAGCACGAGTGCGTGCCAGATCGACCCCTGCTCGAGGCGCTTGCGCTTGTCGTCGCTCACGTCCTCGTCGTCCTCAGACTCGTCGTCCTCAGCGAGGAGCTCGGCCTGGCGATCGGCTGCGTCCTTGGCGTGGAGCTCGGACTGCCGGATGACGATCCGAGCGATGCTCGCCGAGAACCCGGGCAACCTGTGGTAGGCGTCGGGCGTGACGTCGAGGATGCGCGCGGCTGGCAGATCAGTCATGCGTCTCTCCGTCGTCGAAGCTCGCCCTGGGTGGCGAGACGAACCGGACCGGCATCCGGTCACGGCGGATCTCGAGGCGGTTGGCGCGCCGCACGCGCCGCAGCTGGCGGGCGGTAGCGGCTGGCATCCGGCCGGTGCGCGGTCGCCCGGCGATACTGGCGATCAGCATGGCGATCGCACAGACGATCACGCCGATCCCGAATCCGATCAGCACAAGGAACACCGTCACAGGCACACCTCCCGCGGACGCGTATCGATCAACCTGAGCGCCGCGATCGTCGCGATCAGCGCCAGGCCACCGAGCACGACGATGACGGTCGCGGCGATCTCTCGAGCGAGCGCCCTCACGGTACGCTCCGCATCGCAGCGATCCGCTCGCTGTGCGGTCGACACCGCCGACCGTTGGGGGCGCGGCAGAAATCGCCAGGGCGCGCGAGACACCGCGGGCAGGCCACGACGCGCGACGGTCCCTTCGGGCCTCGTCGTGGTGGCGTCGACGATGGCTCCGGCGCCGCGCCGCGCATGAGTGTTGTGAATCCGATCATGACCAGGCTCCTGAAAGCGGTTGACCCTCCGCTGTGGCGACCATGAGGGCGGAGGTGAGCGCCGCGAGCTCGATCTCGAGACGCGCCGGTGTGTGATTCGGACACCCGACGTACGGGCATCCGCCGACGACGATCTCGAGTCGGATCGCGCAGGTGTAGCGCCACGACGGGCGGCTCATGGACGGCCCTCCTCGTCAGGGTCGCGCGGGACCACCTCCACCGCGTCGGTCGTCCTGCCGCGCGTGACCAGCGCGGCCGAGCAATGGACGCAGTCGATGTGCTCGCCGGTGCTGCCCCGCGGGGCGTAGACCGGCCCTCGGCACAGCGGGCAGGGCAGTCGAACAAAAGGGGACCGGGCAGGCTGCACCTGGGGGAGGAGTGCAGCCCCGTCGCGGTGGCCGGGTGGGAGCCTCCTGTTGACGTTGCCCGATCCGAAACTGGGTTCTCGCGATCGATCGCGCTCGCGGCGCATCTCGGCGAACGCGTCGCGATCGATCTGGTCGTAGTCGGGGCGGCGCATCAGTTGCCCCCGGAGCGCTGTCGCTCGTCGCCGAGGTCAGCGTCGAGCAGGCGCTCGGCGTTGCGATCGCTGGCCGCGATGAGCCGCTCGGTGCGGCGATCGGCCTCGCGCTCGTGCAACATCACGGATGCCGTCACGACGTCGGCGATCACCTTCGCAAGCTGCACGCCTGCCGACGTGATCGCGTTCGCGATCAGGATCGCGCAGGCCAGCGGGACCGCTCTCGATGTGTCCGCGACCAGCGACTCGGCGTCTCCGAGCGCGTTTCGTACGTCGTCGAGCGTCGTCATGGAACCACCTCGAGCGCTGCGCGCTTCCTCATCGGCCCCCCGACGTACAGACATATGCCGTCAAGGTGGCACACACCCCAGAGCCACTCCGACTTGTCGTCGCGCATCTCGGTGAGCTCGACGCCCAGCGCCGTCGCGACCCGACGCGCGTCATCGTCGGTGGTGAGCGTCAGGGTCGACGCGCGCCCGCCCCCGGGGCAGGCCCTGAACGTGACGTAGTCGATGCCCAGCGCCTCGATGGCGGAGAGGAGCATGCGGAGGACGTGGCAGGTCACGCGAGCCTCCAAGCGTTGCGCGGGTCGCGATAACCGCTGTCATTCCAGTCGATGCACAGCGTGATGCCAGATGCCAGCGACCTCACCCGGTAGCGCGGCCCGTCGGCATGCTCAATGACGCGGTAGCGCCCCATGCCCTCGGTGATCACGTCGCCGATCTCGGGGAACATAGGCCGGCTCACGACCGACCTCCGAGGTGCCGCGCCATCATCATGCGCAGTAGCTCGTCGTGCGGCGGCAACACGAACACGAGCGGGTCCGTCGGTGCGCGGGACGCGGTTCGGATGATCCGCGCGGGGCGGATCCGCTTCAGCCCGTCGGGATAGGACAGTGCTGGCGTCGGTCGTTCGGTCATGGCCACACCTCGACGACGGTCGTCTCGCCGTCGTCCTCTACTTGATGGGGGGCGCGCAGCGTCTCGGCGTGTGCCTCGAGCGCCAGCGCGGCCCCGGGATAGTTCAGCTCGTCGCGCAGCAACTTCGCTGCGCGACGGCAGACCCCGCGGAGGAGCGCGCGGCGCGCCTCGCGGTCGGACTGGAATGGGAGCTCGAGCACGACGCTCGGCCCGGTGGTCACCGTCACTGGTCAACCTCCTCGAACCTGACCGACTGGCGATCGGTGCCCTCGACGATGACCTTGCCCGCGCGCCGCCCGCGCATGCCGGCAAGGGTCGTCAACTCGACCATGGGCCTCTCGATGTAGATCGTGCTGCCGGACCAGACGCACTCGTAGGTGCCGTCCGGGAGCTGGTGCGGTGCCGTGAGATTGGCGATCGTCTCCATTCCACCCTCGCTGTTGGTGGAGTCGCTCGGTCTGAGCGCTCCCCGCAACGCACCACCCTCCGAGGTGGTGCGCTCCAGGGACGCTCAGAACTCGGCGAGGAAAGCGATCGTCTGCGCGGCGTTGTTGCCCGCGGCGACCAGGATCAGCGACGGGTCGCTGTCCGAGGACGCGCACGCGAGCGCGGAGCCGAGCGACTCGCCGAGCGCGACGAGGACCACGAGAGCGGTCAGCTGGGCGGCGGTCACGACACGCCTCCGGTGAGCGAGGCGTCAGCGTAGATGTCGGTCAGCCCGCGACGGGTCACCCAGTCGGCCTGATGAGCGGCATCCTTCGCGCGGTCGCGCACGAAGGTCGCGTTGTCGCCGGTCAGCTCGTCGGCCGCGGCGTGGAGCTGACGCGAGATGGCGCGCCACGTCTCCGCCGAGACACCCTCCGCCCCGCAGGCGAGGTTGTAGGCGCGGACCGCCGCAATGTGCAGCGGCTCCCGGACGGCCGGGGAGGCGCTCACGCCGCCACCTCGACCGACACCGACGAGGGCTGGTACTCGTCGACCCGGCTCTCGCCGTCGAGCTGGACGCCGATCCACCGGTCATCCGAGACGTAGACCAGGCGGCCAGCACCGAGGTGCGTGACGACCCGAACGAGATCCAGAGGGTAGGCCCTGCGATGGCCACCCGAGACAGTCAGAAGTGCGTTCCCCATGCCGACATACTAATAAGCGGCGCTTAGCTTGTCAAGTGGCGCTTAGCGATGGCGTGCGCGACGGGACGAGCTTCGACGAAGAACTGCCCCGGATGGCGCTCGCGCTCGCCCGCGCGTGAGGTGTTCCAGCAGCCGCGCGACGAGCTCCAAGGCGACGGGGTCGTCCTTCAACAACTCGACGATGCGCTCGGCCTCACCAACGACCTCACGATCAGGCATTGGGACCAGAGATACGACGCGATCGGACGCTACGTCAAGGACGTCTCATGCTGGCCGCTTCGTCGTCATGGCGATGACGAGCGTTGAGACCGCGGCGCGCTCGTCGCTACTCATCAGCGGCCATCGCTCCAGCACAACGCGCTGATGCTCGTCGACGACCTCCGACGGTGTTGTAACCGTGGGCGGTGCCCCACCAAGCGCGGCGACGATCTGCGGCCAGAAGCGGCTGTGTCGGACAGGGTGATCGCTGTCGTCGTCGAAAAACTGAGAGATCATCGCAGTGGTTGTGCTTACGCGGCGGGCCAGCTCGGCCTGCGTCATGCCGAGCTTTTCCATCTGCACGCGCGCCCACTGCTTATCGGCGGCGGTGACCGGCCACAGCTTGGGCAGTTGCTTTCGACGCGACGCCATCAGGGATCGCTCAAGACTATCTCGGCACATCGCTAAGTGGGCCTTGACTCGATCGTAAAGTAGTGCTTAGCGTTGCGCATGACACTAGATGACCGGATCCGGTCCTGGCGGAAATGTCGCAAGCTGAGCCAGCGAGCGCTCGGTGCCAAGATCGGGGTCTCTGGTGCCTCGATCGCGCAGTGGGAGGACGGCTCGACGAGCCCCACGCACGCGAACCTCGAGAAGCTCGTCTCGTCGCTCGAGCTCACGATGGAGCAGTTCTACGGCCCCACGCCCGACGAGGCCGCAGCCTGATGTCATCCACTGCAACGCGCGCGACCGTAAGTCGCGTCAGCAATTCTCGCAACGCGCTACGGATGCGCAGGTGCGCGAGCTGGTTACTGAGCCACGGCGCCGCGCAGCCACCACCGCCAGACGCGTCGCGCGGCAAAGAAGACGCCGATCAGAAGGCCGCAGAATCCAACCACGAAACTCACCCTCGAGAGATCCGGGTGCTCCTCGCGAAGCTGGCGCAGGACGAAGCTGGCCTGCTCCCCGCTGATTCCGTAAAGCACGTTGTCCGAGAGTGTCAATGTCGCCCCTCTCGCGAGTCCCGCGAGTCCAGCCTCGACGGAGCCACCGACACCGCCGTACGTCTCGCGTCTGGCCTTTCCGACGATCCGGTCGAGTCTCCGTTCGTACTCAGCGCTCCGCCAGGCGTCAGCCTCGCTCTTCGTCATTCGCCAGTAGCCCTCGGCTTCGCGCAGCGCAACCTGATCCTCGTCGATCTCGTAGACGAGGTCGCTGGATGGTGGACGCATCAGCACCTTGGGGATGCGCGTGTAGCCATCCTTGATCGCGAAGTCAACGCTCTCGCTGGGGACGTCGCGCACGCTTCCGTCAGGTGCCCGCAGGCGATCGGCGGTCAATGGCGCCGCCGCCCCTGCAATGATTGCCACCGCGACAACCCACATCGCTCTCCTCATCCCCCGACGCTATCTCCAGTCCGATCCGCGTTCAACCCGCCGTTCAGCCCGCCGCACTTCGCGGCATCACGATGCGGGGACGCACACGCAGGCAAGGACCTCGGTGTCGTGCTTCTCAACGCTGCCGGACGGGCAGCGTGGGCCGTCGTTCGGCGAGCAGAAGTTCCGACACATGCCGTCGAGACACCACGCGGTCCCATCGCCACACCACGGCGTTGGGTCCCGCGAGCATTCTGCTCCCACTGGTGCGTTGATCGTTCCCTCGAAGATCGCATCCGGAGCAGCGTCAGGCCCGACCTCGCCGCCGCCACCGCACCCACACACGATCGCGATCACCGCCACCACGCAAGCTCGCATGGCCCGAGGCTAGCCACTCGGCCGGTGAACCGCAATCCGCAGCGATCTGCGGCACGGGGTTCGGCGTGACACCCGGCCTTCCAACCCCGCGCCTGACCGCGCGGATCAACCCGCGCACGGGCGCCGTGACAATCGACGGCCAGCGCGGACGCATGGCGCGCCGCACGCGCCTCTGCAGCGGCTGCAACAAGCCCGGCCACGACATTCGCCGTTGCCCGAAGGAGCACACCGATGGCTGACCTGCACATCCTGGCGCTCGCGCGCGACGTCGCGCGGCGCGTCCACGCACTCGCCGAGCGCGATCCGGTCGCCACGCGAGTGCTCGATCGCCTGCTCGCCCGGCTTGAACTCGGCCACGATCGCTACGGCGCGCTCGACCTGTCGTCGCGCGACTGGAAGCGCGAGCGCTCCGACGAGCTGCTCGATGCTGTGGTCTACGACACCGCCGAGCAGGTTCGAGATAACGACTTGGCGCACGCGAATCTGCAGGCCGCGGCGGCCGAGGAACTGCGCGAGCTCGAGCGCGCTCAGCGCGACGCCTTGCGCACGAGCGTGATCGACCTCGGTCGGGACCGCGAGGTCAAGCCGTGACCCGGACGCTCGGCGATCGCGTGGCCGATCCGGCGCTGCGAGACCTCGCGATGCGCGACCTGCTCGACGTGCAGGTGAAGATGGATCTCGTCCACTTCGCTCAGCACGCGCGCGATCGCCGTGAAGAGCGTCCGTTCGTCGAGATGGGGTGCGTCGACGTCGGCGGGGAGGGCGGGTGATCAACCTCGAGCTCTTCAGCTGCGCTGGCGGTATGACCGAAGGCTTCCGTCGCGCTGGCGTCCTGTTCGATCTCGCGGTCGACTTCACCGCCGACCACTGCGACAGCTACGAGCGCAACATCGGCCACCGCCCGGTGAGGATGGACGTGCGCGATCTGCTGCGCATGGTCAGGCTCGGCTGGCGCGCCGACATCGACCTGCTCGTTGCTGACCCGCCGTGCACGCCGTGGTCCCGCGCGGGAAAGCGCCTGGGTACCGCCGACGAGCGCGACATGCTCGAGGTGACTTGCGATCTGATCGCTGCGCTGCAGCCACGCCGATACCTGATCGGCAACGTGCCCGGTCTCGACGACGGGACGAACCTCGCGATCGTCCAGCGCACCATCGGTGGACTCGCGTACGCGGGCTACTGCGTCGCCGACTTCGCTCGACTCGACGCGGCCGACTACGGTGTTCCGCAGCACCGCATTCGCCCATTCTGGTTCGGTCACCGCGAGGGGCCGTGCATCCAGTGGCCAGCGCCGACGCACTGCGATCCTGCGGCGCTCGCAACTGGCACACTGCCCGGCCACGAGCAGCTGCGCCCATGGGTCACGTGCTGGGACGCACTGCGCCACCTCGAGGGCGACGCGCTCGGGCGACCGGTCAAGATGCGGCGCCGTGAGCAGAACGGGCCCCAGCACGGCAGCGTCGCCGCTCGGCCCACGCGTGTCGTCGGTACGTCGAATGGCAACATGCTCTCGCTCTCGCAGAAGCATCAGCCCTCGCAGCCCTCGCAGACGATCGGTGCGAAGTCGCGCGGCAATGGCGCGTGCGCTATGGCGATGCCGACGAGCAAGCATCCGGCGGCGACGCCCGGCGAGCCATCGCCGACGATCCGCGCCGGCGGCGGACACAGCGGACCGCAGTCGTCGCGGGTGATGTTGCCTGACGCGCCGAGCACGACCGTGCAAGCGCGCGAGGATCGGGTCGGATCGGGCTCGCCGGTGCTCGAGTGGCCATGGCAGCGACCGTCGACGACGGTGACAGCCGACCCGAATGGTCGCCTGCCCCCCCCTGACGCGATCATCCTCAGCGAGCTCGCCGCGACGATCCTGCAGGGATTCCCCGAGGGCTGGGTTTTCGCGGGTGCTACTAAGAAAGCGCGCTGGTCGCAGATCGGGCAGGCAATGCCGATTGCGCTTGCCCAAGCTGTAGCCACATCAGTACAAGCCCAAGATGATGTCACGCTATCGCAAAGGCAAGACGGCTGGTCGCACGGTTTACCAACACCGACGGATCATGGAGTCCCATCTTGGTCGCCGTCTCTCGTGGGACGAGATCGTTCACCACAGGAACGACGACAAGACGGACAACCGACTCAAGAACATCCAAGTGATGACGAGACTCGAGCACTCCAGACACCACATGCTGAAGCACCCGCTCAGGCGGAATTGCGAGGTGTGCGGTGACCAGTTCACTCCGCCGCCCGGCAAGCGAGATCGCGACCGATCGTGCTCGCCGGTATGCCGCGCGACGCTCATCTCTGAGACGCGCAGTGGCGTTCGCATCACGGTCATCATCGAGAGCATCGCATGTGGACTGCTCGCGATCGGGGGATCAGTGCGGAGCGTCGCTCGATCGCTTGATCTGCAACGCAGTACACTCCGTCGGCTCTTGGCCGGTCAGCTGCGACCGCACATCGAGTAGCCCGGCGCTCGCGGCAGCCGTGGCGAGATCGGTGGTCAAGCAGGACAGGCGATCTGATCTCGAAGCAATACGCGACCGCGAGCGCCAGCGACTCGCCGCGCCGGAGGCCGGCTGATGGCTCGCATGTCGATCGACGACAAGCTCTTGCGCGATCCGCGCGCCGTGCGCCTCGCGCGCCGGTTCGGGTGGCGGCGCCAGGAGGCCATCGGTCGACTGCTGGACGTGTACGCGGTGGCCTACGACCGCGAGCGTGAGGTGCTCTCAGTGGAGGACGTAGACATCGCGGCCGAGCAGGATGGGTTCGCTGATGCCATGTTCGAGGTCGATCTGGCCGAGCAGGTGCGCACTGGAGTCCGGATCAAAGGCGCTGCAGAACGGATCGCATACCTCGCTCACAAGAGCGAAGCAGGACGAATCGGCGGCGTCAAGAGCGGTGAATCACGGCGCAATCGCCGCGAAGCAGAACGAAGCAGTGCTTCAAGCACCCGCGAAGCACGGGGGAACCCTCCGGATCCGGTTCCGGATCTTCCTCCGGATCCGGTTCCGGATCAGAAGAATCTCTCTCTCTCGGGCGCGATCCCACCGAGTACGGAGTCCAGTCCAGTACCAAGCACGACGCCCGCTCAGTCGTTCGCCGACCGGGACCTCGCTCGTCTCAAGGCGACCGGCGATCTCGCGCAGGCCATGTGGACCAGCACGAGCGACCTGCGAATCACCCACGCGAGGAAGCTCAAGCTCGACAGCGTTCTGCCGCTGCCGAAGATCCACCCGGGCTATCACCCGCGCGCATTCGAGGAGCTCCGCGAACGGATCCGCGAGGAGGGCGACAATGCGCGCGCCGTCTGCGATCACATCCTGCTAGTCCTCGACGAGCAAGCGACCGAGACGAAGTCCACCGAGTGGCTGAGCGAGAAAGCGTTTCTGTCGCGACCGTGGAGCAAAGCGCGAGAGACTCTGCTCAAGCCCAAGCGCAAGCCGCCGGTCGCCGCGCCTGCGAGCGCACCAACCACCCTGACCGCTGACGATCGCGCCGGCGCCGCCCAAGTGCTCGCGAGCTTCCTCGGCAAGGAGACCGCATGACCGATCGCCCGCTCGACCCCGAGATCCTCGCCGACCTGCGCCTGCGCGATCGTACCGCGCGCGAGCGGGCCGATCGCCGCGGCCCCGATGGCCTCGACGTCGGGCAGGATCCCGACGGTCTCTCGCCGGCGCTCGCGGCGCTCTACGACAGCCGACCTGATCCCGAGGTCGAGAGCTGGCCGTGCCGCGGCAGGTGCGGCCGCATGGTGGGCGTCACGCGGGTCGCGATCGAGCGCCTCGCGAAGTCGAACCGGATGCTTGCCTCGAAGCGCGAGCGGCCGATCGGCAAGCACGAGGTCATGTGGTGCCCCGACTGCAAGCGCGCCGACGATGAGGCCAGAGCGGCGGCCCGCAGGCCGCATGAACAGCGCGAGCTTCAGCTCGCCCGAGGGTCGCGATGATCTGCGAGGGCTGTGGCATCGACAAGACCGTCACCGTGCTCTACGGCGTGACGCTGATCCGTTTCGTCGGGCCGACGGCTCGCGAGACCACGGAGCACCGGAAGCGACGCCTGTGCGTGGCGTGCGGCGGAGGCGAGTCACTCGACGAACAGCGCGAGATGGCGCTGGACCAGACCATGAACCGACGGAGGAACGCGTGAGCGCTCGATGCTTCCGACAGCAAGATGGCGACCTGTTTATCGGCATTGCCGGCGCGACCGTCGGCGACGAGATCCTGATCGCCAAGGAGGATCTGAACTCGCTGCTCTCGGTGGTCATGTGCGCGGCGAGGAACACCGCCGACCCCGAGATCCAGGACCTGGCCCGCAAGATCACGAGAGCGTGGCTCCCATGAAGCCCATCCCCGCCATCGTCGAGCGCGACCACGACACCGTGCTCGCGACCGTCCGCGATCGCCATAGCGCTCTACGCTCGGCCGAGGCGCAGATCAGCAAGACCGAGAAGCGGCTGGACGACATGCGCTCGGCCGCCGAGCTGCGGCGCAAGGAGCTCGGCAAGGCGCTCACCGCGGCCCACGAGCTGTGGCCCGACGCGAAGGCGGCGCAGGGCGGCGCGCGCGGGCCTGGAGGCC